>NZ_JBNDHS010000110.1:0-17633 GCF_056755095.1 Rhizobium sp. SVR5-9E
GATCTGGACCGTGCTGCTGGCGATCCTGACATTCTCGCTCTCGCTGATGGGCACCTTCCTAGTGCGCTCCGGTGTGCTGACCTCGGTTCATGCATTTGCAAGCGACCCGAGCCGTGGTGTGTTCATTCTCTGCATCCTGATGATCTTCATCGGCGGCGCGCTTTCGCTGTTTGCCTTCCGCGCGCCCCTGTTGAGTGCGGGCGGGCTTTTCGCACCGATTTCGCGAGAAGGTGCGCTAGTGCTCAACAATCTCATCCTCACGGTCGCATGTGGCACCGTGCTGACCGGCACCCTCTATCCGCTGCTGCTGGAAACATTGACCGGCGACAAGATTTCCGTCGGCCCGCCGTTCTTCAACATGACTTTCGGCCTGCTGATGGCGCCATTGCTGCTGGTCGTGCCGTTCGGGCCGTTGCTGGCATGGAAGCGCGGCGATCTGCTTGGCGTGATGCAGCGGCTCTATGTGGTTGCCGCTTTGGCTTTCGCGGCGGCGCTGGTCTTTTTCTATGTCGAGCATGGCGGACCGGTGTTGTCTGTTCTTGGGCTTGCGGCCGGGCTGTTCCTCGTCTTCGGTGCCGTTGCCGACCTCTGGTATCGCGCAGGCGCCGGCAAGGTGGCGGCGAATGTCGCATGGCGGCGGCTTTCCGGCCTGCCGCGGTCGGCTTTCGGCACAGCGCTGGCGCATGCCGGCCTCGGCGTCACCGTGCTCGGCATTGTTGCCGTTACGACATTTGCGACCGAGCATGTGCTTGAAATGAAGCCCGGCGAGACTACGGAGGCGGGCGGCTACAGCATCCATTTCGACGGCATGCAGCCGGCGACTGGCCCGAACTACAAGGAAGATCGCGCACACTTCAGCATCCGCCGCGGCGGCGTCGAGGTTGCGGATGTCTGGTCGGCAAAGCGCGTCTATGTCGCCCAACAGATGCCGACCACCGAAGCGGGTATCCTGACCTTCGGGCTCAGCCAGCTCTACGTTTCGCTTGGCGACGCAACCAACGACGGCGGCATCGTCGTTCGCATCTGGTGGAAGCCGTTCATTCTTTGCGTCTGGGGCGGGGCGCTGATCATGGCGATCGGTGGCTTCGTGTCGCTGAGCGACCGGCGTCTTCGGGTCGGTGCGCCGCGCCGCAAGGCAAGAGCGGTCCCCGCAGTGATGGAGCCGGCAGAATGATGCGGGGGATCGTCCTAGCAATCGTTCTGTTTCTTACTGCAGTTCCGGCCTTCGCCGTGAACCCGGACGAGGTACTCGCCAACCCCGCGCTGGAGGCCCGAGCCAGGGCGCTTTCTGCCAAGCTGCGCTGCATGGTCTGCCAGAACCAGTCGATCGATGATTCCAATGCCGATCTCGCCAAGGACCTGCGGCTTCTGGTGCGCGAGCGCCTGACCGACGGCGACACGGACGAACAGGTCCTGAACTACATCGTTTCGCGCTATGGCGAATTCGTGCTTCTGAAGCCCCGGTTGAGCGTTCGAACGGTTCTGCTTTGGGGCGCCCCCATTGTGCTGATTGTCGCCGGGGGCATTTCGCTGCTCATTTTCGCCAGGCGGCGGGCTGGCAAGCCGACCGGAAGCCGGTTGACGGCGGAAGAGCGGGCGCGGCTTGACGAACTGCTTGGCCCGCGGTCCGATCGAACATCCTGAAAGTTTGAGCCTTGAAAGGCTCCAATGGTCTCACCAATCAACCTGCGGTAAGATGCTCACGGGGTCCATTCGCATGTGGGCAAGACCATGGAGCGCCGCCTCGCAGCAATCCTGATCGCTGATGTCGCCGGCTACAGTCACTTGAGCCAGATCGACGAGGTTGGCACGCGTCGCCGCTTTCAGGCGGACATGGATGACATCTTCCGACCCAAGATCACCGAACATCACGGACGGCTGGTTAAGACCATGGGTGACGGTCTGCTTGTCGAATTTCACAGCGTCGTCGATGCGTTACACTGCGCAATTGATGTGCAGCGCGAGAAGGCCTTGCGAAATGCGGGCGTCGACCCGGCTCCGCGGCTTTATTTCCGCATCGGCGTCAATCTTGGCGATATCATTGTCGAAGGCGATGATATTCACGGCGATGGCGTCAACATCGCCGACCGCATCCAGGCGCTGGCCGACCGGGGCGGCATCGCCATCTCCGGTACGACCTACGACCAGGTGAAGACCAAGCTCGACGTCGGCTATATCTCGCTCGGCAGGCAGAAAGTGAGGAGCATTGCCGAACCGATACGGGTTTACCGGGTAGTCCTTGATGCGAAGACGGCGCGAACCGTCGTCAAGCGCCTGCGAAAACCTGTCGGTCTCGCAGCTGCCGTAGCATTTCTGCTGTTTGCAGGTGCTGCAGCCTATTGGTGGCAGCCTTGGGAGCTTGGCCAGGCGCCAGCGCTCATCGAGCGCTTCGCCTATCCACTGCCGGACAAGCCATCGGTCGCGGTGCTGCCATTCATCAATGTCAGCGGCGATTCAGAGCAGGATCATCTGGCAGAGGGGCTTACTGACGACCTGATCACCGAGCTGTCCAAGGTTTCCGGCCTCTTCGTCATCGCCAGGCACTCGGTTTTTGCCGTTCAAAACGGTACAGCCAAGATTCAAGACGTGGCGGCGGAGCTCGGCGTGCACTACGTGCTCGAGGGCACGTTGCAGCGCGCCGGCACGCGCCTGCGGATCAATGTCAAGCTGATTGACGCGCTGACCGGACTTTCGATGTGGGCCGAGCGCTACGATCGTCAGTATGCCGATTTGTTTGCGGTTCAGGACGACGTCATCGGCAAAATCATCTCGGCGCTCGAGATAGAGCTCAACGACGTCGAGCGCACCCAACTGGAGCGGATACCGACCGACAACCTGGAAGCCTACGATTATTACATGAGGGCGGAACAGGAGGGCCTCGTCTATAGCGACGTAGATACCTACCGCCGCACATTGTCATATTATCAGAAGGCGATCGACCTCGATCCCAATTTCGCCGACGCGCATGCGGGTATTGCGCGCGTCGCGGTCGATGTCTGGCGTAACGACTATAATTTCCTCTGGTCGGCGGCAGTCGCCCGCAAGATCGCCTATGACGCCGCCGGGCAGGCGCTCAAGCTGGACCCAAAAAATGCGCGAGCTCACACGGTTCTCGCCCTGTTGCAGCTGGTCGATGGGCGCCCGGTGGAGGCGCGGGAATCGGCAACCCGGGCTGTGGAGATGCAACCCAATAGCGCGGAGGCCTTCGGCAATCTCGCCCTTATCCTTGCTCATACCGGCGATCATGAACAGGCGGTTGTCGAGATGGAAAAGGCTCTTCGGCTCGATCCTGCGCCAACGGCGAGTTTTCGGCTGCTGGCGGGAATCGTCTTCTACACTGCGCGTGACAGCAGGCGCGCGATTCCTCTGATCGAGGCTGCGCGGGATGCCTTGCCCAATGCGGAGGCTGCACGCGAGTACCTGACGGCAGCCTATGCCTATGAAGGGGATCGGGTCCGCGGGGCCCAGGAAAAGGCCAAGCTTCTGGAGCTGTTTCCGGAGAGCAATCTCACTTACTACAGCTATCTCTACGATTATTGGCGCCCAGAGGATCTAGAGCACCACCTGACGGGATTGCGCGCCGCCGGTATTCCCGAATGGCCCTTCGGATTCGCCGCATCAGAAGCGGATCAGCTCAATGCCGACGCTTTGCGCGACCTGATCAACAACAAGACGTGGAGCGGAAAACACAAGAACGGTACGTTATTCGTCCAGTTTTTCGACAATGCCGGCAATACTGCATACCGCAGTGCAAATACCAATATCACCGGGACGGTCGAGGTGCAGGGAAACAGGCTGTGCGAGAGGTTCGGCGGCTATTTTCTCGATCGCATGGTGTGCGGCAAGGTCTACAAAAACAAGGACGCCGGACAAGCCGGCGCCCAATATGTGCATGTCACCGCGCAAGCACTCAAGTTCTTCTCACTCGTACCCTGAATTCAGTTGGCTGGCATATGCTGCCAGTCCTTATGCATCTTGTCGGAAATCAGGGTGTTCTGCACTTCCGACCAATGCTTCTGGGAATCGACAACTTTGGTCGGCTTCTTTTCAAAGCCGTCTGCGGCGCCGGGGTCGTAGCTCAGATAGAGCTTGCCCTCTATGATCCGCCATGCCTTCGGGTCGATGTTGGTCGTAACCGTTCCGAAGGAAACGCCGTCGGCGCAATACCCGCCATATTGGGGAGCATACTTGCCGGGATCAGCAACGAAGAGGTCGCGGTTCTCGGCGCTGGCGAAATGCCACTCGGCACCCAGCCAGCGATGCGAATATTGCGGAGATCCCTCCACAGCCTGGTTCTGCGTGAAATATGCCACCGGATCGTAGCCCTTGATGGCCACGTCTCCAAAATACCCGGTGTTCACGGGCTCTTCCGCCGTCGCCGGTTGCCCGAGCGCGAAAACGATCGCGGCACCGACCATCATCGAGGCGATAAAGCCTGTCTTTCTGCGATATGCCATGTGTCCATTCTCCCGGTTCGGGCGAAGCGCTATTTCCGCTTCGTGCACTCGCCATACAGCCAGTCTCCGACCAGTTCGGTCGGCTGGCAGACGGCGCCCGCTTTCAAAAGCAGATCGGCAGCGTCCCAATGGGACCGCCATCCGGCCTGCGTCAACGGTGTGTAGCCGTTGCGTTCCTTCGCCTCTATATTTGCCTTGTGCGCGACGAGAAAGGCGACGACGTCAGCACGACCTTCTTCGGCAGCAGCGTGTAGCGGCGACATGTGGTAGAAATTCTTGTCGTCGTTGACGAGTGCGCCCTTCGATACGAGCAATTCGACGACTTCGAGATTTCCGCCGTAGGCGGCAGCATGCAATGCCGTAAGGCCGCCCTTGTTCCTGATTTCGATGTCGGCGCCCTTCTCCAGCAGAAGAGCCACGATATCCGCGTGTCCTCCAAGAGCAGCGATCATCAATGGCGGCTCTCCCGACTCGTTCGGTTCGGCAATATTGGCTCCCTGATCGATAAGCTGCCCCACACGCTCGCGGTCACCGTCCCGTGCCGCGTCGTGTAACGGCCCGGCCCAGGCCATCGAGACCCCAAGCAACAGTCCTAGCATCGATGTGCCGACGACCCTCATCGCGCGCCTCGCCAACATTACGGCCCCTGAGCAGAAGTATATTTAAGATATCATGAATGTATTGCGCGGATCAAGGATCGCAGCCGCTCAGCCTCTTCGCACCGCCTGTCCTGGCGGCTGGTGAGGGCGCTATCGTACATTACCAAATTTTCATGGACCAGACAGTTCGCAGTAATGTGAAGGATACTATATCGTTGGTCATCGACCGGTCCGGCTCCAGCCGGAACGAAAAACAAAAACCAGACCGGAACGAAAGACAAAAACAAGAGAAGGTACCAAGAATGATAAAGACCCCCTCCGTCAGTACCATGCTGAAGGCTTCTACGGTCGCAGGTCTCGCTGCAGCAGTATTCGCGACTGCCGCGCCGCTTGAGATCACGCGCGCCTATGCTGAAGCCGTCAACGTCCAGGCTCCATCGGTCCCGAGCTTTGCAAACGTCGTCGATGCCGTGTCTCCCGCCGTCGTTTCGGTTCGCGTCGAATCGCGCATCAATCCCGCCGCGGACAACAGCGATGGTTTTGCTTTCGACTTCAACGGCCGCGGCTTTGACGATCTTCCTGACGATCATCCCCTGAAGCGCTTCTTCAAACAGTTCGGCGAGCAGGGGCAAAACGGTCCCCACGGCGGTCAGAACGACAGGAAGTTCGGCCAGCGCGATGGTCAGCGTGATGGTAAGGGCCGCCTGCGCCCCGTCGCGCAAGGCTCCGGCTTCTTCATTTCCGAAGATGGCTACATCGTCACCAACAACCACGTGGTTTCCGATGGCTCGGCTTTTGTCGTCGTCCTAAACGATGGCAGCGAGCTGGATGCCAAGCTGATCGGCAAAGACCCGCGGACCGACCTCGCCGTTCTCAAGGTTGATGCCAAGGGCCGCAAGTTCACCTATGTCAACTGGGCAGACGACAACGGCGTTCGCGTCGGTGACTGGGTGGTCGCAGTCGGCAACCCGTTCGGCCTCGGCGGCACGGTGACCGCGGGTATCATTTCTGCTCGTGGCCGCGACATCGGCTCCGGTCCGTATGACGATTACCTGCAGGTCGACGCGGCGGTGAACCGCGGCAACTCCGGCGGCCCGACCTTCAACCTCAGTGGTCAGGTCGTCGGCATCAACACCGCAATCTTCTCGCCTTCGGGCGGCAGCGTCGGCATCGCCTTTGCAATTCCGGCCTCGACTGCCAAGGATGTCGTTGCCGACCTGATGAAGGACGGTTCGGTTTCGCGCGGTTATCTCGGTGTACAGATCCAGCCTGTTACCAAGGATATCGCCGACTCGCTCGGCCTGTCGGAAGCAAATGGCGCATTGGTCGTCTCTGCCCAGGACGGCACCCCTGGTCAGAAGGCAGGGATGAAGGCGGGTGATGTTGTGACCGCCGTCAATGGCGAACCTGTCAAGGACGCCCGCGATCTCAGCCGCCGCATCGGCGCCATGCAGCCGGGAAGCAAGGTCGAGCTCTCCGTGTGGCGCGACGGCAAGGCTCAGTCCGTCACCGTCGACCTCGGCACGCTTCCGGATGACCAGAAGGATGCGTCCAATGAAGACGGCGATCAGACGCCGCAGCAGCCTGAGGCGCCGGCTTCCGAGAAGGCGCTTGCGGATCTCGGCCTGACCGTCGGCCCGTCCGATGATGGCAAGGGTCTGACGATTACGGGCATCGACCCTGACTCGGATGCTGCCGACAAGGGCATCAAGGAAGGCGAGACGATTACCTCGGTGAACAACCAGCAGGTCTCGAATGCCGACGACGTCGTCAAGGTTCTGAACCAGGCGAAGAAGGACGGCCGCACCCGGGCACTCTTCCAGATCCAGTCCAAGGAAGGCAGCCGGTTCGTGGCCCTGCCGATCAACGGTCAGGGCTGATCCCCTCCTTGATCTGAAAAAGGAAGCCGCGCGTTCCCAACCTTCGCGCGGCTCCCTTTCCGTATCCTTTTTAGGGACGACCTCGATGCCCCCACTCTCACCGCAAGACGCTTTGAACCTTGCCGAAACCCAGACGGCAGGTAATGTCGGCCGCATGAAGATTCTTATTATCGAAGACGACCTTGAAGCTGCGGCCTACCTTACCAAAGCCTTTCGCGAGGCGGGGATCGTGGCCGATCATGCCAGTGACGGCGACAGCGGCCTCTTCATGGGGGCAGAGAATACCTATGATGTAATCGTCATCGACCGGATGCTTCCCCGCCGCGACGGTCTTTCCGTCATCAGCGAACTTCGGCACAAGGGCATTCACACACCGGTTCTCATTCTTTCCGCCCTTGGGCAGGTCGATGACCGCGTGACCGGCCTTCGCGCCGGCGGCGACGACTATCTGCCGAAGCCTTACGCCTTCAGCGAGCTTCTGGCCCGCGTCGAGGTGCTCGGCCGCCGCAAGGGCACGCCGGAGCAGGACGTTGTCTATCGCGTCGGCGATCTCGAGCTTGACCGGCTTGCGCATGAAGTCCGGCGCGGCGGCAAGGAAATCCCTCTGCAGCCGCGTGAATTCCGGCTTCTCGAATATCTAATGAAGAATGCCGGGCAGGTCGTCACGCGCACCATGCTTCTCGAGAATGTGTGGGATTACCATTTCGACCCGCAGACGAACGTCATCGACGTGCACGTCTCGCGCCTGCGCTCGAAGATCGAGAAGGACTTCAGCCAGCCGTTGCTGAAGACGATCCGCGGCGCCGGTTACATGATCAAGGACGAGGGATGAACCGCTTCTGGTTTCTCTTCAAGTCCACCGCAGTCCGCCTTTCGGCACTTTATATCCTGCTTTTCGCGATCTGCGCCGCAACTCTCGTATTCTACGTGACGGCGATGTCGCAGGGGCTGCTCACCCAGCAGATAAGGGAGGCAGTCCAACAGGAAGTCGACGCCGTCACACGCGCCTATAGCACGGGCGGCATGAACGGGCTGCTGCGAACGCTGGAGCGGCGCGCCCGCCAGCCAGGCGCCAACCTTTACATCATCGCAGGCCCCTCCGGGGATATTCTCGCGGGCAACGTTGCGTCAGTGCAGCCGGGCGTGTTCGAGGAAACCGGCTGGACGTCGGTTCCGTTTTCCTATCAGCGTTACGCCGATAGCGACCGCGATCGCCAACACATGGCGATCGCCAATATCTTCGTCCTCGACAACGGCTTGCGCGTCCTCGTCGGGCGCGACCTCGGCGAGCCCGAGCGCTTCCGCGTTCTGGTGCGTCAGGCGCTGATGATCGCGCTTGCGATCATGGGGCTCGGCGCAATCGTCATCTGGTTCGGCATCGGCCGCAATGCGCTGAAGCGCATCGACCGCATGTCGGACGCGGGCAAGAAGATCATGGCAGGCGATCTTTCCCAGCGCCTGCCGGTCGGCGGTTCAGGCGATGAGTTCGACCGTCTGTCGGTTTCGCTGAACACGATGCTGGAGCGCATCGAGAAGCTGAACGAAGGGCTGCGGCAGGTTTCCGACAACATCGCCCATGACCTCAAGACGCCGCTGACCCGCCTGCGCAACAAGGCCACGGATGCGCTGGACACGACGGATGAGGACCAGAGGCGTACGGCGCTCGAAGGGATCATCGCCGAGTCCGATCAGTTGATCCGGACCTTCAACGCTCTCCTGATGATTTCGCGTGTGGAGGCGGGGTCGGTCGTGGCGGAGATGTCGCCGATCGAGCTTTCGTCGATCGTCGCCGATAGCGCCGAGCTTCACGAGCCGGTCGCAGAAGAAGCCGGGTTGACCCTGACATCGAGCATCGAGCCAGGGATATCCGTACAGGGCAATCGTGAATTGATCGCACAGGCGATATTCAACCTGATCGACAACGCGATCAAATATGCCGACGACCCGGAGGGCGGCGGCGAAATTGCTTTGAAGCTGTCGCGGCGCCCTGACGGTATTTGCCTCTCGGTCGCCGATCAAGGTCCAGGCATTCCGGCCGAGAAGCGTGAGGACGTCATCAAGCGCTTCGTGCGGCTTGACGAGAGCCGGTCGAAACCCGGCACCGGGCTTGGCCTCTCGCTGGTCGAGGCGGTGATGGAACTGCATGGCGGTACGCTGGAGCTTTCCGATACCGACCCGGAAAAGGCGGAAAGACGAGGCCTTACCGTCAGCATGATTTTTCCGATCAAGCCAGTCTAGGGTCAGGATCTATTGAATTCATCCATTCTGTTGGGCAGCATCGGATTGGATGGAAGCAAACAAGCGCAAGGCAAGGCTTTTTAGCCTTGGCGAGAATTGTTTGCGATCAGACGGCCGATGCCGCCCAACCCGAAGGGCGAGGCGGATTTCGCTCCTGACCGTGTCGGAAAGACTTGAAAGTGTGGGGCACTTCCGGCGTCTTTCCTTCTCGTCAGAAACAAAATCCGCCACGCAGAATGGATGAATTCAATAGATCCTGACCCTAGGCTTGGCTCCTCCGGATTGTGACCCTAGGTTAGGGCCGGTCATGATAGCGCCGATTCCGGGCGCGGCCGTTGGGAGGCGGAATGCTGACGAACTTGACACACAGTCTGAAGGACGTGGGCAGCGGGCTGCTGCGCCCTTTGAATCAATCCGAGCTCAAGCTGGCACTGGCCGACCTTCAGGACATCGGCAAGAGTGAACCGGCAGTCGCTAGGATGCTGAAGGCCGGCGGTCCGCTGTGCGATTTTATCGCTGCGGCGCTCACGCTATCGCCCTACCTTCGCGAGGTCGCCAACATCGATGGTGCGATCCTCGCCGCCGCCATTTCATCGCCGCTAGAGCCTGAGATCGATAGGCTGATTGCCGAGGCGCGCGATTGCTGGCAGCCCGAGGATGGGATCGCTCCCACGGAAACTGCCGTCATGAGCCGGCTGCGCACGGTCAAGCGAAAGGTGGCGTTCCTTGTCGCGCTGGCTGATCTCGCCAAGCTTTTCGACGGGCGGCGGACGACGGCGTGGCTGAGTGCGCTCGCCGAAGCCTCCGTCGCTGCGGCGATCGATCATCTGCTGCTATCAGCCCATGAGAGCGGCAAGCTGCACCTCAAGAATGTTGAACGACCGAGTGAGGGTTCGGGATTGGTCGTGCTCGGGATGGGCAAGCTCGGCGCGTCTGAACTCAACTATTCGTCTGACATCGACCTCGTCGTCTTCTTCGACGAGCACGCCGGCATCGTGTCCCAGCCGGATGACGCGATAGACATCTTTCCGCGGCTGATGCGGCGCCTGGTGCGCATTCTTCAGGAGCGGACCGCCGACGGTTATGTCTTTCGCACCGATCTCCGGCTGCGCCCGGATCCGGGCTCGACGCCGCTTGCGATCCCGGTCGACGCAGCGATGATCTACTATGAAGGACGCGGCCAGAACTGGGAGAGGGCGGCCTTTATCAAGGCCCGCCCTGTCGCCGGGGATATGCAAGCGGGTGAGGCCTTTTTGCGGGGGCTCGTGCCGTTCGTCTTCCGCAAATACCTGGACTACGCCGCGATCGCCGATGTCCATTCGATCAAGCGACAGATCCATGCGCACAAGGGCCACGGCACCATTGCGGTGAAGGGGCACAACGTCAAGCTTGGCCGCGGCGGTATCCGCGAGATCGAATTCTTCGTCCAGACGCAGCAGCTGATCGCCGGCGGCCGGATGCCGGCGCTGCGTTGCCGCGGTACGGAGGAGGCGCTTGCCGAACTTACCAAAGCGAAATGGATCGATCCGGAAACGCGCGACGAGCTGGCGGAGGCCTATTGGTTCCTCCGCGATGTGGAGCATCGCATTCAGATGGTGCGCGACGAGCAGACGCATCTGCTGCCGGAAACCGAAGCCGAGCTCAAGCGCATCGCGTTCATGATGGGCTTTACCGATACGTCGAGCTTCTCGGAGCGGTTGGTGGATGTGTTCCGGACCGTCGAGCGGCGCTATGCACGGCTCTTCGAACAGGAAGCCAAGCTATCGACCCATGGCGGCAATCTGGTGTTCACGGGGCAGGGCGACGATCCGGACACGCTCGAGACGCTGAAGCAGCTCGGGTTCAAACGCCCGTCGGACATTTCCCGTGTCATCCGGACCTGGCATTACGGCCGCTATCGCGCGACGCAATCCGTCGAGGCACGGGAGCGGTTGACTGAGCTCGCTCCGGATTTGCTCCGCGTTTTCGGAGAAAGCGAACGCGCGGATGAGGCGCTGCTGCGCTTCGACAATTTCATTTCCGGCCTGCCTGCGGGTATTCAACTCTTCTCGCTGCTGGGCAGCAATCCAGCACTGCTTTCGCTGATCGTGAACATCATGTCCTCGGCACCGAAGCTTGCCGAAGTGATCGCCGCCAAGCCGCATGTCTTCGACGGCATGCTCGATCCCGGGCTCATGGCGGAGCTGCCGACGCGCGACTATCTTGCCGAACGGATTCGCGGTTTTCTGGCGCCAGCCCGGCACTATGAAGAGGTTCTAGACCGGTTGCGCATCTTTGCGGCCGAACAGCGTTTTCTGATCGGCATCCGCCTGCTCACCGGTGCGATCAGAGGTGCGATGGCCGGTCGCGCCTTTACCCATCTGGCCGATCTTGTTCTCGAAGCGGCGCTCGAAGCGGTGATGAAGGAGATCAGGACGGCTCATGGAGATTATCCAGGCGGCCGCGTGGCCGTCGCCGGCATGGGCAAGCTCGGCAGCTTCGAACTGACTGCCGGCTCCGACATCGATATCATTCTCCTCTACGACTACGATGACGACGCGGGTGAATCCGACGGGCCGAAGCCGCTCGACGCGACGCGCTACTTCACCCGCATCACGCAGCGGTTGATCTCCGCTCTTTCTGCACCGACGGCCGAAGGCGTGCTCTACGAGGTCGACATGCGCCTTCGGCCCTCGGGCAACAAGGGACCGGTCGCCACTCGCATCAAGTCCTTCGAAAAGTATCAGCATGAGGAGGCTTGGACCTGGGAGCACATGGCGCTAACGCGGGCGCGCCTCGTGTGCGGCGACAGGGAACTGACCGGTGACGCTGAGCGCATCATCGCCGAGGTGCTTTCGTCGAAGAACGACCCGACGCGGATTGCGAAGGATGTCTCAGAGATGCGGGCCTTGATCGAAAAGGAGAAACCGTCGGCGAGCATCTGGGATTTGAAGCTCATTCCCGGCGGACTGATCGACATCGAATTCATTGCCCAGTACCTGCGGCTCGTTGCCTCTGCAAAGGGCCTCGTCATCAGCGAGGACGACTTCAACACGGCGGGCCAGTTGAAGCTTCTCGGCGCGGAGTTGATGGACCGCAACGACCTGGAGCTCTGTCTGGCGGTGCTGTCGCTTTACACGGATATCTCGCAGCTCATCCGACTCTGCATTGACGGCGAATTCGATCCAGAAAAGGCGCCCGCAGGTCTAATCGAGCTGGTGTGCCGGGCAGGTGATTGTCCCGATATCAAGACGCTTGAAAGCGAGATCAAGCGGCTTTCAAAAAATGTTCGGAAAGCATTCCAGGCAACGCTCAGGCGATAGCGGGCTCGTCTGGAATGCGGAAGGAGACGACGGTGCCGATCGATTCGCGCGAGCGGATGCGCATCCTGCCTCCGTGAAGCGTCGTCAGCGAACGGGAGATGGCAAGGCCGAGGCCGGAACCGCCCTTGCTCTTGGCATATTGATTCTGCACTTGCTCGAAGGGTTGCCCGAGCTTGGTGAGGGCATCGCGTGGAATACCAATGCCGGTGTCGGCGATCGTCACGACAACGCCTAAGGCGTCGCGGCGGGTGCGAAGCGCGACGCGGCCGCCCTCGTTTGTGAACTTGACCGCATTTGAGAGAAGGTTGAGCAGGATCTGCTTCATGGCGCGGCGATCTGCGATAAGCGTCATGCCGTCGCAAATGCGCTGCTCGATAACAATGTTTTTCGCGGCAGCCGGCATGGTGGTGAAGCGTAGGCTCTCCTCGATCAGCGGCGCAAGATCGATCGTCTCCCGCTGCAGCCTCATATGGCCTGCCTCGATCTTCGACATATCGAGGATGTCGTTGATGACATTGAGCAGGTGTTTGCCGCTCTCGTGGATGTCATGCGCGTATTCGTCGTATTTCAATGAACCGAGCGGACCGAACATCTGGTTCTGGAGAATGTCCGAGAAGCCAAGGATGGCGTTCAGCGGCGTGCGGAGCTCATGCGACATGTTGGCGAGGAACTCGGATTTTGCCTTGTTCGCCGCCTCCGCGCGCTCCTTCTCGGCCAGGTAATTCGTATTGGCGACCGAAAGCGCGGATTTCTGGCTTTCGAGCGTCTGACGCGACGCCTTGAGGTCGGCGATGGTCGCGATGAGGCGACGCTCGGAGTCACGCAGGCGCTCCTGGTTACGCTTCAGAAGCGTGATGTCGGTGCCGACCGACACCATGCCGCCGTCGCGGGTCCGGCGCTCGTTGATCTGCAGCCAGCGCTCGTCGGCAAGCTGGACTTCCGTCGTGCGGGAATGGCCGGGACCCTCGGCATCCGCCATGCGGCGCTCGATCACCGGCCGGGCGGCGGCGGCGTTGACGGTGCTGCGCTCGGTGCCGGGCACAAGCACGCTATCCGGAAGCCCATAGGCCTGCTGGAAATGCGTGTTGCACATCACAAGGCGGTCGTTCTTGTCCCAGAGGACGAAGGCTTCCGAGGTGCATTCGATGGCGTCCGCAAGGCGCTGGTCGGCCTCGGCGTAGCGCTGTGCAAGCCGGTGCTGCTCGGTCACGTCCATGGCGATGCCGATCATGTGGACGCGGCCGGAATTGCTGCGGATCATCTGGGCGCGGGCCCGCATCCAGACATAGTGGCCGCTGGCGTGGCGCATGCGGAAAATCTGGTCGACCTGGCCAGAGCTGCCCTTGACGATCGACCGCGCAATTTCGTGCAGCCCGCCATCATCCGGATGCATCAGCCGGGCGGCATCGGCGAAGGACATCGTCTTGTCCGAAGCGGTCAGGCCGAGCATGTCATACATCGAACGCGACCAGAAGAATTCGCGGTTGTCGAAATCGAAATCCCAAAGTCCGCAGCGGCCGCGCGAGAGCGCGGTTTCGACGCGCTGGTTCGACTCGACGAAGATTTCATCGGCTTCGCGTGCCCGCCTGACCTGCATGTAATAGGCGTAAAGGACCACCAGCAGGATCGACGAGACGCCTGCAAACAGCGTGACGTTGAGCGTCAGCTCCTCGCGCCACAGCCTGCCGATTTCGTGCAGCGAGGTCGCGGCGATGATATAGCCGCCGGCGCTGCCGACCAAAGTAATTTCGGCATAATGCGGATTGCCGCCGATTGTCGTTTCGATCACATCGGCCCGATCGCCGAAGCGGCGGATGGTGGAGACCTCGGGAAAGAAATCGGCGACATTCGACCCGACATAGGAAAGGCCTGCCGTGGAAGCGGCAAAGACCTTGCCGCTCGCCTCAACGAGCAAGATGAAGGAATTGCTGTCGAGGCGGTCCTGCGGCAGGAATTTCTGAAGTTTCGCCTGGGCCTCCACAGCATTGCCGTTTTCGAACAGATCGCCGGTCTCGGCAAAAACAGCCGCGGCGGTTGCGGCCGAAAGTGCGGTAGCGTGCCGCGCCGCCGCCCCCATGCGCGCATACTCGGACATCATCCCGAAAAGATGCGAGGCTGCGACAACGGCGAGGAAGGCAACGATCAGGGCCGGTATGGCGCGCTTCAGAAGGGTTTCGGCTTGCGGAAGGGAGCGTGAAATCGGCCTGGAGATGGGGGTGGTGCGGCTGAGGGCCTGACCTCGCCAAGCGCGAAGCGCCTCAAAATCGACACGCAGCCGTCCCTCGGCCGCAGTTGCCCGCCGCACGTTCATCATCGCTATCGCCTTGATCCCTCATGTGATTCGCGCGCCGCTCGCGTGAACCTGACTCAATGAATCACTACTGATTCGCCGTGTCCAGAGGGAAAGGTAAAATTCTATTAACTATTTATAGGTGCTCGTGTTTTGCGAGTCGGTTTCGAGGCACGGTTCGTTCCGGCAGCGCCTCGACGCGCAAATCACCCCTTGAGCGTCCGTTCGACAATATCCCGAACGTCAGTCGAAAGGCCGGGCGCTTGCTCGATCTCCGTGAGAGCGTCATGGGCGAAACCGGCGCGGACTGGCTCCAGCGACCGCCATGAACGCATTGATGTCAGGAGGCGGGCGGCAAGCTGGGGATTGCGCCGGTCGATATCGAGGATCTCGTGGGCAAGGAAGCGGTAGCCTTCACCATCGCCACGGCCGAAGCCGGTGGGATTGCTGAAGACAAAGGCGCCGACCAATGCGCGCATGCGGTTCGGATTGGCACGGTTGAAGAGCGGGCTTTCCATAAGCCTGCGGACGCGGTCGAGCGTGCCCGCGCCAGGGATGGTTGCCTGTACGGAGAACCACTTGTCGACGACGAGGGCGTTTTCCGCGAAGCGGTCGCGGAAAGCCGAAAGAGCGGTGATCGCTTCGCCGCTTTCCGGAAAGCGATGCGACAGGATCGACAGCGCATGCAATAGTTCGGTCATGTTGTTTGCGGCGTCGAAGGTGGCGTTGGCGCGCGCCGGGCTGTTTTCGGCATAGGACAGATAGGTCAGCGCGGCATTGCGCAGCGCACGGCGGCCGGCGCTTTTTGCATCCGGGCTGAAATCGCCCGGTGTCGTCATCTTTTCGAACAAGTTGGCGAAGAGGGCGGCGCCCTGATCGGCAATCTGCTTCATGGCGGCCTGACGCCCGGCATGGATCGCGTCCGGGTCGTTGTTGCCTCCGAGTTCGCGGGCTATATCGGACTCGCTGGGCAGCGTCAGCGCCTGAGCGCGCAACGCAGGTTCAATGCTTTCGTCGCCAGCAGCGGCGAGTAGCGCATCGACGAAGGTAGATCCGCAGGCGACCGGCTTGTCCTCACGAGCATCCCGTGCGGCCTGCAGCAGGTTCGGTAATGCGAGATCGCTCAGCGCCTGCCAGCGGGCGAAATGATCCGTCTCGAAGCGGGCAAGCAGGGCAAGGTCGGCGGGGGATTGGTCGAAATGCAGATTGATCGGCGCTGAGAAACTGCGGTTGATCGAAACGACTGGCCGTGATGCGACGCCGTGAAAGACGGCGGTCTGGGTGCGGCCCGTGAGATGCAGCACTTCGCCGGCATATTCCGCGCCTTCGACCGATGCCGGTTCGATTTGCGTTCCGTCCTCGGCGAAGAGTGCAAGGCTGAGCGGGATGTGCATCGGCTTCTTGTCGGTCTGGCCCGGCGTTGCGGGAATCATCTGCTCGAGCGAAAGGCTGAAGGTCTTGGCGCTCGCGTCATAGCTGCCGGACCCCGTGACGAGCGGCGTTCCCGCTTGATGGTACCAGAGCGAGAACTGCGCTAGATCGGAACCGCTTGCATCCTCGAAGCACTTGACGAAGTCCTCGATCGTGACCGCCTGGCCGTCATGGCGATCGAAATAGATGTCCATGCCCTTCTTGAAGGTGTCCTTGCCGAGCAGCGTGGCGATCATGCGCGTGACCTCGCTGCCCTTTTCATAGACTGTCGTGGTATAGAAGTTATTGATTTCCCGGTACTTTGTCGGACGGACGGGATGCGCGAGCGGGCCGCTGTCCTCCGGAAACTGCTCCGACTTCAGGTGCCTGACCTCAGCAATGCGCTTGACCGCGCGCGAGCGCTGGTCGGACGAGAACTCGTGGTCGCGATAGACCGTCAGACCTTCCTTGAGGCAGAGCTGAAACCAGTCGCGGCAGGTGATGCGGTTGCCGGTCCAGTTGTGGAAATATTCATGAGCGATGATCGCCTCGATATTGGCATAGTCGGCGTCGGTTGCCGTTTCCGGATCGGCAAGGACGTATTTGTCGTTGAAGATGTTGAGGCCCTTGTTCTCCATCGCGCCCATGTTGAAATCGGACACGGCGACGATCATGAAGATGTCGAGATCGTATTCGCGGCCGAAGACCTCTTCATCCCATTTCATCGAACGCTTCAGCGCGTCCATGGCATAGGCCGCGCGCGGCTCCTTGCCGTGCTCGACATAGATCTTCAGGGCGACCTCGCGGCCGGAGATCGTCGTGAATGTGTCGTCGACAACCCCGAGGTCGCCGGCAACGAGCGCGAAAAGGTAGCTCGGCTTCGGATGCGGATCGAACCAGGCGGCGAAATGCTTGCCTTCGCCATAGCCGGCACCGCCGAGAAAGTTGCCGTTGGAAAGCAAGAGCGGGTTGGCTGCCTTGTCGGCGATGATGTTGACCGTATAAGGCGCCAGCACATCCGGACGATCGGGGAAGTAGGTGATGCAGCGGAAGCCCTCGGCCTCGCACTGGGTGCAGTAGATGCCGCCGGTGCGGTAGAGACCCATGAGCTGGGTATTGGCTTCGGGGTTGATGATCGTCGTGATCGTCAGTTCGAAGGGGTCGGTTGCCGGAAGGTCGTAGACCGTCAGGCTCTCGGCCGTTGCGGTATATTGCTCCGAGGGCATCTCCACCTGATCGAAGAGCAGGCCTGCGAGGGAAAGCTCGTCGCCGTCGAGGATGAGCGGCGCCTTCGCATCGACGCCCTCGCGGCGATGGAAAATCAGGCGTGATTCGACTTTCGTTTCTGTAGGATCAAGCTCAAAGGTCAGGTCCACACGTTCCAACACAAAATCGGTGGGGCGGTAGTCTGCCAGATTGATGACCTGGCCCATGTCTGTACGCATTGTGTTCCCTGA
>NZ_JBNDHS010000111.1:0-17626 GCF_056755095.1 Rhizobium sp. SVR5-9E
GTGTACGCATGCCGCTGATGGTGATGGTCGCACGCCATCATCCGCTCGCCCGGCAAAAAAGTGCGACGCTGCAGGAATGCGTGCAGTTCAAGTTGCTGCTGCAACTCGACAACGAGGTGATGAGCTCGATGATCGCCGTGGAGCTGGCCTCGCTGGATCGCGTCGGGCGCACCTTCGTCGCCACCAACAATCAGATGATGCTGAAGCCGCTGATCCTGTCGGGCGAAGGTGTCGCCTTCTTCACACCACTTGGCCTTTTGGAGGAGTTGAAGGCGGGTGATGTTGTGGCGTTGCCGATTGACGGCTCGCGGCTGCAAAACATGGAGGTCGGCATCGTGACGTCGCGTCACCGGCCGCTGACACATGCGACGGAGGCAGTGGTTGAGGCCATGAGCATCGAACTCGAAAAATTCGGCCAGCAAATCCAGGAGGTCGTCAGACGGTGACAGGTGAGCGGCAGATCAGGTTCTTGACGCGGCCGGGGCATGAAAAGGCTCTCCGCGGCGATGCGGCGCTTGCCGCTCTTCCCTCCTGGGCGTCAGACGCCCCACTGTCCGACGGAGACCTGATCCTGGCGACGCCGGTCAATGCCCATGACCATGGCTATGGCATCAGGACGCTGGATTTCGGCAGCGTGGACGATGCGCTTGAAGCCTGGATCCCGACGATGCGCCTGCGGCCGCGCACCGATCCATACCTTGAGGCTTTGGTCGCGTTTTCCCGGCTTGCGCGCAATGGCATCGGAGCGACGATCCACTGCCACAACTCGCTGAATGCGACGCGGCTGCAGGAGGAAGCGCTCGCAGTCGCCCGTGCGGCGGCCGATGTGGGGATCAGGCTCGGCCTCTCCTGCCCGCTTCTCGATCACGACGCCTGGGCCTACGGCGGTGGGCCCCGGAAGCTCAAACCCTTCCTCGATCCAGCCGACTGGGAAACGCTTTCCGCGACTGTGCCTCGATATGCTTCGGCTCGGGAACAGATCGCCGCTGTCGACGCCGTTGCGGCAGCGAACAGATATCCGCTGGTCGACGTCCAGTACGGCCCGATCGGACCGCAGTGGTGCTCGGATGCCCTGCTTGAAGCCATTGCAGAGGCATCCGCTGTCAACAATCGCCGCATCCACATGCACCTTCTGGAAAGCCCGCGCCAGAGGCTCTGGCTTGACCGGCGCTTCCCGCAAGGTATCGTCCGATATCTTGACGAGATCGGCTTTCTCTCCCCCCGCTTGGCTGTGGCGCATGGCGTTCAACTGAGACCTGATGAATACGAACTGATGGCCGAGCGCGGCGTTCAACTTGTGTCCAATCCCTCGGCGAACTTGCGCCTCCGCTCCGGCATAGCGCCAATTGCAGACGCTGCCACAAAAGGCCTGCATTTTGCGATCGGGCTCGATGGCAGCGCCTTCGACGACGATCAGGATCTGTGGCGAGAGATGCGCCTCCTCTACTTCCTGAACGGCGGGCAGGAACTCGTCCGGAGTTTTACGGCAGCCGCGATCTTTGACGCCGCGATCCACACGGGGGCAGTGGTGGTGAATGCGCCTTCCGGTGAGGACCTGACTGTGGTGAATTATGGCGCGTTAATCGAAGACAGCCTTTTTGATGATCTCGACGAAGCGGAAGTGCTGCTGACGCGGATGTCTGGCCAGCACGCCAAGAGCTTATATGTGGCCGGCCGCTGCATCATGCGCGACCGGCGCCTTACCAACGTCGATTTCGCCGCCGCCCGCGAAGAACTTCTGGCGCAGGCCAAGGCGGATCTGCCGAGGCTCGCTGCAGAAAGGAGGAATTGCGGCAAGCTCATCGCTGCTACCCGCGCGTATTACGAGAGCTCGGGCTTGGCCGAGGCGTTCCAAGAGTAGGCGAAAGGCCCTATTGCGCTGCCACGCGGGCCGGCATTGTCGCGACCACGGGGTGGTCCAGCGCTGTCGTCCGGCTTTTGTCCCATCCTCCAGGCGATCCCAGACCGGTCAGCTCAGGTCCGAAATACTCCCGGTTGATCTGGGCAAACGCCTTTTGTGCCTCGGTCGCCTCTTCGTCATAGGCGATCGCATCCACGGGGCAGATCGACAGACAGAGCCCGCAATTGATGCACTCGTCGGGGTGGATGTAAAACATCCGGCCGCCTTCGTAGATGCAGTCGACGGGACAGGCTGCGGTGCATGCTCCGTCCTTCACATCAATGCAGGGGTCAGTAATGATGTACGCCATAGCTCTTGCAACGCCGTGATTTAGCAAACTATGTCAGGCGTCGGCGTTGCTGGGAAGCGCCCTTTTTCGTTTGCTTCCTTCGAAAAAAGGCAACACCCAATTCTGACATTCAACGCCAGGGTACCGGCAGTTCAATCGTGACCTAGCCTCAGGCCCGAAACGCCGTCGAAGCTCCGCTCGCCTCTCCGTGCAGACGAAGAAGCTATGATGCCGCCCGGAAGGCGACAGCCTTGGAGGACGCGAAGCCTTGGCCGAGCTTGCCGCCCATCGCGACCAGCTGGCTTACCCGGTCCCCGGTCTCGATGCCTTCCGCGACGACCCTGATGTCCAATTACTGTGTGACGCCGACGAAGCCGCCTGCGACTTCGCTGCCCGGATTCCGCGGAGCCAGCCGCGCCGATTTTGCTGCGACACTTAGGATTCCCGTGACATTCAACCGCGCGACGGTGGAGGACGCTTCATAACCAAAAGGTCCCTTACATCATTCAAATCGTCTGGCGATGAGATGGCAACTGTCAGCCATTTCCCGTCAATGTATGTTTTCGCTTCATCGTAGAGCTTGACCACCTGTGAGCGCCAGACATAACGCCGCTCCTCAAACTTCTCTCGTTCTGCTCTCCCCAAGACCACCACGGCCGAAAACAGCCTGTATTCCGGCAGGAAGGTGCAGAACGCCTTGGTCTTCTTGTAGCGCAGGGACCAACCGCGTTTCTTGCCACCATAGAGCCAATCCGGGGTGAAAACACCGGGATAGAATTCCTCGATCCAGTTCCGCAGCTCGGCCCAATGCTCGAACGCCTCCGGCCCGATCCAGTCGCGGACGGCGCTGTCATCAGGTGGTGCTGATTTGTCGGTGATCCTGTCGCCGATCTGGGGAAACGTCTCACCGTCAGCGACTGCTACTGTCCTACCGTTAGATAAAATCATCGAAAGACCTCCTGTTCATGGTCCGGCAGGACGCCGGCGGGTTGTAATACTTGCGCACCAACACTTTGCGGCCCGCCTTTGGAAAGCTCTTGGCGCGAAGCTCCCCAGAGCAGAGCTGTCCCGACGGTGGCCGATAGGATGGAGGCGGCGAACACGGCAATCTTGGCGGCCGAAAAGTCGGCGGCGCTTGGAAACGCCTGTCCCGCGATGAAGAGCGACATGGTGAAACCGATACCGGCGAGGGCTCCCGCCCCGGCCAGTTGCCGCCACGTGTACTCCGCCGGTTTGACGGCCACGCCGGCGCGCACGGCCGCGGCGGCCGCGAGGAAGACGCCGAGCGGCTTTCCTATGACGAGGCCGGCGACGATCGCGGCCATGAGCCAACCATGCCCACTGAAGACGTCTAGGTTGATCACCACACCCGCATTCGCCAGTGCGAAGATCGGAAGGACAGCGTAGCTCGACCGCGCGCCGGCGTGCCGCAGCAGCCGGTCGGCGGGCGATTCAAGTCTGTCGTAGATGGCGTCGAGCGCGTGCAGCGCCGGTGCGGAGGGACCGTGCCGGAGAACCTCGCCCTCGCGCCGAGCCTCGGAGGCGATGATGGTGCTGGCCTGCGTCATCAGGGCTGTCAGGTCGGCGGGCGGGCGCGTCGGAATAAACAGCGCCAGTAGCACGCCAGCCAACGTCGCGTGGAGGCCGCCCGCAAGGACGAACGCCCACAATGCGACGCCCAACAGGATATAGGGCGACAGCCGATAGACTCTGGACCGGCTCAGCAGCGCCAGCGCGACGACCACCGCCGCCGCCGCGGCCAGGTAGCCTGGATGGATATCGCCAGAGTAGAATACGGCGACGACGACGATCGCACCGATGTCATCAACAATGGCCGCCGCGGTGAGGAAGATGCGCAGCTCGACGGGGACGCGGGCGCCCATCACGGCGATCAAGGCAATTGCGAACGCAGTGTCGGTCGCCATCGGAATGCCCCACCCGTGCGACCACGGACCCGCAGGGATGACCAGCGCATACAGAAGTGCCGGCGCGACCATGCCGCCGAGCGCGGCCGCGATCGGAAGCGCGGCGGAGCGGCGGCTTGCAAGGTGGCCGACTGTCATTTCGCGCTTCACTTCCAATCCCACGACGAGGAAGAACACCGTCAGCAGGCCGTTGTTGACCCAGTTGAGGATGGACATCCGAAAGGCCGCGTCGCCCAAGCTCATGCCGAGCTCCTGGCGCCAGAAGGTCTCGAAGACCGGCCCGATCGACGAATTCGTCAAGACGATCGCCGCCACGGTCGCGAGGACCAGCAAAATACCGGCGGACGGACTCCAGCTCGCGAAGTCCAGGGCTGCCGTACGGACGCGGTGGCCGAGCGTGCCAAGCATTGCGTCGACGAGAGAGCTCTCGTCCCAGGGGCCATCGTAACGCCGGCTGTTGATGTAGAAGGTCGGCGTGAATCTCACGCCGCTTGCACGTGAGCTTGTGACGTCCGCCTCCACCCTCGCCCTCGCGCGCCGCACGGCGGCGTCGTCTCCGAGTGCGAAGTCGGCGTTTACGCCGAGCTCGTCGGCCACCGCGACGAGGTCGTCTTCTGTGAGCCGCATCGACCTCGTCATCAGCTTGATATGTGCGGACCAGAATGCCTCGGGCGTCTGAGCAAGCTCAGCGAGCTCGGCGGCCCGAAACGCGAGACTGTTATCCGTGAGCGGCCTATGCCGGAAGACATACCGGACGCGATCGCCAAGTTGGTCTCGCGCTTGCGCGATGCGTTCGTTGGCCGCCCGGCAGTGCGGGCACGCGTAGCTGCCATACTCGACCAGCGTGATCTCGGCATCGGTGGGGCCGAGCACGTGGTCCGTCTCATGATCGACGGGACGGTCAAGGCGGCCGGGCGGGATTGTGAACTCCATCGCTGAACCGTTCTCTAGGTGTTCGCGCCGGCTGCGACGCCCAAGCGAGACGTCGGCGCTGTCCGGAGGCACGACGACATCCTCCGGTGGAGGGCTCTCGGCCGCATGGGCGAAAGAAAAGTCGACGTCTCTTTGATCTGCATGTCGGACCTCCTGACCTTCGATCGGTCGACGGAACGCCGACTTCGGCCTGTACACGAGGGCGGGCGACGATGGCTCGAAGATTGGGTCTATGACGGTCTAAAGGAAAATCACCTTTCGCCATGGAGTCGATAACCGACCATTATCGGAATGGCTGAAAGACGCTTCGGACGCCGCGGAGCGAGTGCGGCGCTTCCCTCCGCGCGGACTCGCCCGAGCAGAATTGTCGGCGACCGCGAAGACGTGTTCATGTCGGTGTCCTCCGGGCAGGCCACGTATTCCACGCGGTTATTGAAATCATCGCTTTACGAGCTAATTTTCCAACAATAACGCTGTCTTTGCGAGAGTGGTCATGAGGTTGCGGCCGACGGCGTAGGCAATCAGAGTTACGAGTAGACTCATGACCCGAAGCATCGCGGGACGGTCGCGGCCCCTACTGGATCGATGCTGAGGAAAGGAACGCCCGTCTCTCGCCCTGAAGGAGCTCGGCGGGCAGCAAAGGCTTCTCTCTTTTTCTACCGGCATTGATGCTGCGGCTGGCCGCAGCAGTTCGACATCGAGATCGACTGCGCCGCAGCACTCTAGGAGCGAGATACGACCATGTTTTCAGTGATTTTCGAGGTCTCCCCCAATAAAGAGAACTGGGATGACTACTTCGACAACGCCAAGATGCTGCGCCCGGAGCTGGAGCAGGTCGAGGGCTTCGTCGACAACATCCGCTACAAGAGCCTGACCCGCGAGGGCTGCATCCTTTCGCTTTCAAGCTGGCGGGACGAGAAGTCGCTCGTCCGATGGCGCACCCGCATGCGCCATCACGAGATTCAGCAGAAGGGCCGCGACGAAATCCTTGCGGACTACCACCTACGCGTCGGCCAGGTCACTGCCGATAACCAGGTGCCTGCGGGATGCGCCCTCACCGAGCAGCGGCTCGACGAGACCGAAGTCGGGAACGGAACGACAGTCACGCTGATCAACGCCACTCGCCCCGCGGAATGGAAGCAGACCAACAACCCGTACGACTGCGCCGAGTGGCTCGGCCTGAACCCGTGGTCGACCGACAGCACGTCCTGGGACATCTTCGATGCCGTGCTCACGCCCGGCGACCTGATTCTGCTCATATCCTGGAAGGACGCGGCCGCGGCGCAGGTCTACGAGGATGCTTCCGCGCCGAATGACACGGCGAGGGTCCGGAGAGTGCGAATCGTGCGCGATTACGGGAAATACGACCGTCGCGAGGCGCCTCAATACTACGCAGACGCAAAGGGCGGCGAGACCCTCCGCGCCTGATGCCCCTCCGTCAGAAAGGGCCGGCCTGCGCCGACTTCGACCCGCGTTCGCCCAGGCGCGAGCTGTGGAGGAGCCAGGACCGATCGCGCGAGGCGGCAGTGACGACAGGCGATCAAAAAGACCTGTCGAAATTCTCGGTTCAGGCGGTGGCATTCATGAACGGCACTCGTTGGATATCGTGAAGACGGATGCCATGGCGATCTTATCCAGACACGCCCTTTTGGTCAGTTGGCGAGCGGACGGAGCGCCTGGATGAGGCCATCCGCCGCAAGCAGAAACCCGTCGTACATGACGCGGCCGTCGGGCGCGATCACGACGAACCAAGGGGTTCCGCCGGAGCGATATGCCTCGATGATCGCGGGCACAGCGTTCACTGAGGCCGAGTCAGCGACCGCATGCCCAAAGGGAACACGTAGTCCATATCGTCGTTGATTTTCCCGCAGACGATCGAAGGTGTTGACTTCCGAACCCTCGAACACAGTCTGGATGGCTGCCAAGCCAACTCCCTTATCGCGAAGTTCCTCGGCAAGTGTGACGAATGTGGGAAAGCCGTGTCTATGACAGCCCTCACACCAATCCTGAAAGAAATACAGTATCCTGAAACCCTGCCCCAGCTCGATCAAGGTCAAGGGGCTACGCTCGTCGCCATCCTCATCGATCCACCGGACATGCTCAAGCGGAGGGGCAGGCAGCCCCACAATTCCCATTTCCATGAAATCCTCCATTAGCGGGCTCACGGCGTCGTGCCGTGAGCCACAGTCTTGCTAGGCGACAGCACCGGTCCTGTGCGGCAACACCCAGTTCGGACGTGCAAAATGGCAGGTATATCCGTGCGGAATGCGTTCGAGATAGTCCTGATGCTCCGGTTCGGCCTCCCAGAAATCACCAACCGGCTCGACTTCGGTGACGACCTTGCCCGGCCATATTCCCGACGCATCGACATCTGCGATCGTATCGAGTGCAACGACCTTCTGCTGGTCGCTGATGAAATAGATCGCCGAGCGATAGCTCATACCACGGTCATTCCCCTGACGGTTGAGCGTCGTCGGATCGTGGATCTGGAAAAAGAACTCGAGCAATCGGCGATAGGTGGTCTGAGAGGGATCGAAGACGATCTCGATCGCCTCGGCATGAGTGCCGTGATTGCTATATGTCGCATTCGGCACGTCGCCACCTGTATACCCGACCCGGGTCGAGATCACACCGGGCAGCTTGCGAATGAGGTCCTGCATGCCCCAAAAGCAACCGCCGGCGAGAACAGCACGTTCAGTCGTCATTGGATATCCTCCACTTGGTTGAGATATTCACCGTAACCCTGCTCCACCATCTTGTCGCGGGGCACGAAGCGCAGCGAAGCCGAATTGATGCAGTAGCGCAGGCCGCCGCGGTCGCTCGGTCCGTCTGGGAAGACGTGACCGAGATGGCTATCGCCATGCATCGAACGCACTTCCGTCCGGATCATGCCATGGCTGTTGTCGTGCAGCTCATTCACGTTTCTGGGCTCGATCGGCTTGGTGAAGCTCGGCCATCCGCAGCCCGACTCATATTTGTCCGACGATGCGAACAGCGGCTCACCTGAGACGATATCGACGTAAATGCCTGGCTCTTTGTTGTTGAGAAGGGCGCCGGTTCCTGGACGTTCGGTCCCACTCCGCTGCGTCACCCGATATTCCTCAGGCGACAGCCTAGCGATCGCAGCTTCTGTTTTCTTGTAGCTTGCCATGGATTTCTCCTTCGAATTCACGCCAGAGAAGATAGGTACTCGATCCGAAGGTATCCAATGCGCTAAGACTATAGTTTCGATTACCATCGGCGTGCACGCTGGCGCCCCCATTTGCTGTGGGGCGCTTGCGCGATCGCCGCGGCATCGAATTTCGGCGCTCCCCACGAACCATTTCAACGGTCGCGATCTTGGTGTTTCCGGCCATTCGACCCGCGGAGACGCACCCGGAGCGCCGCGGCTTTCTCATGTCGGCGGGGCAACCGGGAGATGATGAAGAAAGGCGGTCGGTGTCATTTTCATTACTTGTCGGAAGGCAAATGAGAACGCTGCGGTGCTGCCGAAGCCTACATCTGCCGCGACCTGCGAGATTGTACGCCCCGCCGAAAGTTGATCGATTGCGAGGGCTATTCTTGCTCTTTGCCGCCAGGCCTTGAAGGTCAATCCCGTTTCTACCGGGAATATGCGGCTGATCGTGCGAATCGACGTGGCCGCGCGAATGGCAAGGTCACTTACGCCGAGGTGCATCCGCGAATCCGCCAAAGCCAGATCAGCGACACGTCTACCGATCGTGCTTGTCGGCATCGGGAGGAACACCGGAATGTCGGGTGTCTCGATAAGCTCGTGAAGAATCAATCGGACGGCAAGCTCAGCTTTTTCGAACGGTATATCGTCCTTGAAGGCAGAAAGGATCAATTCCCGTAGAAGTGGTGTAGCCACGAGGGCGAATATGCAATCGAGCGGCCTTTCCGGCGCCCACTTCTGTAAAGCCGACGGGTGCCAGTAGATCATCCGTAATTCGGTATCGGAAAGCATATCGACCCGATGAGGTATGCGGGCTGGCATCCAGAGCGCGAGCTGAGGCGGAACGAACCAACGTCCAGATTCGGTGTAGACCTGTATCGTTCCCGAAGCAGCAAAGATCACTTGTGATTCTGCATGCGTGTGCCATGCGACGGCCTCACCTTTGGGGAACGTCCTGCTAAGAATGCTGAACGGCATAGGCATCTGCGCTTGGCGTTTCATATACGTCGATTGGCCGCACATCGTTGACACGCCTTAGTATCATTGCGCGATAAGTTGGTCGAGCGTCCTGTCGCCCAGACCGCCTTGTCCTTGTCCATCCGACCTTTTCTAACGAGAGAGCTAATGGTGAAGAGAATGCCGGTCACTGGTGTGCGGCCATGGCCAACCCCACTCAACTGTTCCAGCGACATCAAGTATCGATCTACGGACCCCGCTACTGAGAGTATGCGTAAAGTCGGATACCCAAAATTCGCGCCGGAGATTGCATCCTGATGGACCGCGTCGAATCTCTAACGGCGTCGAAGCGTCGCTGGGCAATGCTCTGCATCTTGCTTGGACTTGGTCTAAGTTCCCTTGGAAGCGCGATCGCGAATATCGCCTTGCCGAATATCTCGCGTTCATTCGCGAGTAGTGACGCGGCAACCGTTTGGGTCGTGAATGCCTATCAGCTTTCGGCAATGGTGTGCTTGTTGCCCGTTGCAAGTCTGGCCGAGACACTCGGTCTGAAGCGCGTTTATGCCGCCGGCCTAGCTATTTTTGTTATCGCATCATTGGGGTGCGCTTTCGCTCCAACATTGCCGATGCTGGTGATTGCGCGCTTGATTCAGGGTGCTGGCGCGGCCGGGATTGCGGTGGCCGGCGTTGCATTTGTACGCGTGATCTATCCGGACCGCATGGTCAGTAAGGGCCTCGCGTTAGTCGCATTAGCGGTGGCGATACCTGGAGCATTGGGGCCCACCATCGCGGCGACAATACTTGCCGTGGCAAAATGGCCCTGGTTGTTTCTGGTGAATGTGCCATTTGGCCTCGCGGTACCGGTATTTATTGCCGCGGCACCATCGGACGTTCGGGTTGCTCGCCCTCTCGATTTGACCGGGATCGCTCTCAATGCGCTAGCGTTCGGCCTTTTCATCGTTGGCGTCGGCTCGCTGGGTATCGGCGATTGGCGCATTGCGACAGGAGAGATCGTAGCTGGTCTTGTCTGTTTTAGTCTCTTCGTTCGACAACAGCTCCACCACCCGACGCCTATGTTGCCATTCGATCTTTTCCGTATACCTTTGTTTACCCTGTCAGTGTGGACATCTGTCTGCTCCTATGCAGCACAAATTCTGGCTTACATCTCCTTGCCGTTCTTATTTGAGACGGAGCTGCATCTTTCGGCCGTGGAAACGGGTCTTCTTGTGACGCCCTGGCCGTTCATGACGGCCGTCACGGCTCCAATCGCCGGTCGCTTGACAATTCGCTACCCCGCCTCGGTGATCTCCAGCATTGGTTTGGCGTTGTTGGCGGCCGGCTTGCTTCTCATGGTCTTCTTGCCGACGACTCCGGCGAAGTGGGATGTCGTATGGCGGCTGGCACTTTGCGGTATCGGCTTTGGGCTTTTCCAAACTCCGAACAATACCGCGATGATGACGGCTGGACCCATAGAGCGTAGCGGTGCCGCAAGTGGGATGAATGCTGCGGCTCGCTACGTCGGATGGTCACTTGGTTCGGCCTTGGTCGCACTGATCTTCGGCTTGGGCGGAGATCATGCCACGGTCCTTTGTTTGGTCGCCGGAACGGGCTTCGCTTTGATGGGAGCCGTTACCAGCAGCGCTCGTCGGTTCAGATAGCGTCCGAAACGGGACCCTAAGCCCCTCCCGACCCGCCCGCTTTCGCCGCGGCCGGTGTCGGGGTTATTGCAGCTATAAACGCGCCGCCGATCGAGGTCACGGCGGCTACGGCGAGACCGACTTCGTAGCCGGACTCGAAAGACGCGACACCGGCGGCCAGTGCCACGCCGGCAAGCTGCGCAATCCGGCTCGCCGCATTGTTGATGCCAGAGGCAAGCCCCTCGTCCGTCTGGTCAACGCTCGACAGGACGGACGCTGTGAGCGGTGCCACGAGCACGGCGAATGACAGGCCGAGCAGTGTCATCGGCCCGATCACGCCGAGCATCAGGGATTCTTCCTGGCCGAGCGCCATCCAGACATAAGCGAGCGCCGCACCTGCAGGCCCCGCGATGAGCATGACCCGCGCGCCAATCTTGTCCGCCAACCCGCCGAACACGCCCGAGAGGAGTCCGACGCCGAGCGCGAAGGGCAAGAACGCCAAACCGGCATCGGTCGCCGGCAGGGCGCGGCGGTCGACGAGATCGAATGGGAGCAGGAAGAACATGATCGAAACCGCCCCATAGATCATCAGTGTCGCGAGGTTCAGCCCGAGGAAGGCGCGGTTCTCCACCAGGCGAGGTGGCGTCATCGGGTATTTGCTTCTGCGCTCCCAGAATGCATAGACGGCGAGACCGACAATGCCGAGCGCAGCGAAGATCGTGAGCACTGTTCCCGTGTGGGCCGGTGCGTCCGCCGCGGCCTGAACTTCAACGGGGCCGATCTGGCTGAGCGCCCAGGCGAGCGCCCCGAGCGCCGAAGCCAGGATGGCGGCACCAATCACGTCGAACCTGCGCTGGATGCGGCCGTCTTCAGGCGCGAAGACCAGCAGAACTCCTACTGTTACGACCGCGATCGGCGGGTTGATCCAGAACACGGATGGCCAGCCAAAGGTCTCGGTCAGCCAACCGCCCAGAACAGGACCTCCGGCGGTGGTGAGCGCCGATGCCGCGGCCCATATGCCGATCGCCCGGTTCCGCTCCGCGCGCGGATATGTCGCCCCAATCAGGGCGAGGCTGGCAGGGGTGACGATCGCCGCGGCTGCTCCTTGCACAATGCGGGCGGCGATCAGCCAGGCGGGCGAAGGCGCCATCGCGCAAGCCGCGGATGCCAGACCAAACAGGACGCAGCCGAGCGCGAGCATGCGCGCCTTGCCATAAACATCCGCGAGGGCACCGCCGATCAACGTCAGCGAGGCAAGCGCCAGCATATACCCGTTGAGAACCCATTGAACGGAGGCAAGGTCCGCGCCGAAATCGGCGCGCAAACTCGGCAAGGCAACGGGCAGCGCGGTCCCATCGATGAATGCCATGGAGGACGCGAGCACACAGGCCGTGAGCACCATACCCCGCCGAGGCAGGGCTTCCCGCCCGAGCTCTCGCGGGCAGGGCTCCGCATCGATAACGCCGCGGCTGCACCGCTCCTCAAACGACTGCGTCATTCATCGCCCTCCCCGCCAATCTGCCGCTCGTGGGTCGCACCGGCGATCGGCCGATTGCTGTTGGGGAATGTGCAGCCGCTGGCCTTCTTCCAGGTCCGGACCTTCGGTGGAATATATTCGCTGCTACCGCTCATGATCCGTTCTCCTTCACTTACGCCGTCGGCGGGAAATTCGACGGGAAGAGCGCGCGCTTGGTTTCTTCGTCATTGACCTGCTTGAAGGAGTGGTCCTTGCCGATGTCACGCGCGCGGGCCACGGCCGGGCGCGCATCGACTGTCTCGAACAGGCGTTTGAGGTTCGGGAACGGCGCGAGCGGATCTTCGGCGCCCTTCCTCACCCGTGAGGCGCGGTCGATCCAGCCCCACGCCGAGATGTCGGCGATAGTGTAGGTCTCACCGACGATGAAGCTTCGGCCGTCGAGGTGTTCGTTCAGGACCTGGTAATGGCGTTCCGCCTCGCGGCGATACCGGTTCACCGCATAGTCGAGGCCCTCAGGTGCGGCGAACTGGAAATGCACGGCCTGGCCGGAAAATGGTCCAAGACCGGACGCGATGAAGAGCAACCACGAGAGGAGTTCAGGCCGATCTTCGGGCTTGCCGAGGAATTTGCCAGTCTTTTCGGCGAGATAGATCAGGATCGCCGTCGAATCGAAGACCCGTGCCTCCTTGCCGCCAGGGCCTTCCGTATCAACGATCGCCGGCACCTTGCCGTTCGGATTGATGGCGCGAAACGCCGTCATGTGCTGTTCGCCCCTGCTCGTGTCAACCGGCACGACCTCGTAGGGGAGCCCCGATTCCTCCAGAAAGAGAGCGATTTTCGCGGGGTTCGGCGTCGGATGAAAATAGAAACGAATCATGTGACTCCCGTTCGGGTTCGGTTGTTTTGGGCTTGTCGCCGTTCAATTCCGGACGATGCGCCGTGCCAGAAGCTCCTTGATCACCCCGGCGATCGTCTCTGCTGAGGGCTTCTGACAGAAAAGCAGTCTCAAAGCGTGGCAGTCAACGTGCGGGGCAAGAGGTCCAAAGACCTCCATCGGAAAATCGACGCAGCTTCGCTCATCGCAGTAACGACAAGTGGTCAGCGCGGGGAGAGCGTTCTCGGACAGCGCTCCGGCGATTATTTCGGCTATGCGTTCGAGCGGCGCGGCCGGTACCGCCGGCTCGAACGAGAGCTCCTTAGGCCCGCTTCAGATCCTCGACCAGCATCGCCGTGGCGTGGCGCGCGAGCGCCTGTGTCGGGGCGTTGGTATTGCCGCTGGTGATGTTCGGCATGATCGAGGCGTCGATCACCCGGAGGCCGTCGACCCCGCGGACCCTGAGCCTCGCGTCAACTACCGCTCGCGCATCCTGGCCCATCCGGCACGTGCCGACCGGGTGCCACATCGTCGTCACGGCGCGCTTCACCCATTCGCCGATCTCGGCGTCCGACTGGGTGCGCGGGCCGGGCTCCATCTCTTCGTCGATCACAAGCGCCAACGACTCCTGTGCCATAACCTTGCGGATCGCGCGCACTGAATCCACCACGGCCCTCAAGTCTTCTTCCTCGCCGACGAAGTTCGGGTTGATGAGGGGCATCGACGTCGGGTCGCTGTCGGCCAATCGTACCCAGCCGCGGCTCTTGGGCCGAAGCACTACGAGTTCGAAGGTGATGCCGGACCGGTCCCCGGTCGGGGTGAGTTCCTGGTTCGCGATGATAGGAGCGTGATAGCATTGGATCGTGGGTTCGGCGGTGAAGTCGGACGGATTCCAATGGGAAACGGTCTCGATACCGTTGCCAGCCGCCGGGCCATCCTTGGTCACGAAATAGCGCAGGCCCGCCTTCACGCTGCCGAGGCCATGCGCAGCAGCCTGATAGCCGAGATCACCCTTCACATAAGCACGGACCGGTACCATCGGGTGGTCCTGGAGATTTTCGCCCACCTCCGGAGAATCGACGATCACCGCGATGCCGTGCTGGCGAAGCTGCTCGGCTGGCCCGATGCCAGAGTGCATGAGGATCGTCGGGCTATGGACGCTGCCTGCCGACAGCACAACCTCGCCGGCCATGATCCTCTCCAGGTCCCCATCCATGAGCTCGACGCCGACGGCCCGCTTGTTTTCGACCAGAATGCGAACGACGGTCTTGCCGGTGAGCAGGGTCACGCGGCCCGAGGCGAGGTGCGGACGCAGATAAGCGTCGACCGCGCTGCACCGCCGGGCATTTCCGACCGTAGACTGCACCGGCGAGACGCCGATCTGGCTCTTGCCGTTATAGTCGGGATTATAGGGAATCCCATATTCCTGGAATGCCTTGAGGCAATATTGGTTCAGCTTATTGATGCCCTTGGGCAACTGGACCGCCAGGCCACCATTGATGCCGTGATATTCGTCGTGGAAGGTGTCGTTGTCTTCCTGCGCCATGAAGACGGGAAGCAGATCCTCATACGACCATTTGCCGGTGTCGCCGACCGCGTCTTGCCACGCCGCGTAGTCGCCTGCTTGGCCACGAACGTAAGCCATTGCATTGATCGAGGAGCCGCCGCCGAGGACCTTGCCTGAGCGATATGCCCGCTTGGTGCCGTGCTGGGGAACCGTCTCGTATTTCCAGACATGCCGGTCGTGGGCCAGTATTTTGGCGAAGCCGGCAGGAATGTGGATGAACGGATCGCGATCCGTGTCGCCCGCTTCGATCAAAGCGATCGACGCATCGGTGTGTTCGGCGAGATAACTCGCGACGACGCAGCCGGCCGCGCCCGCGCCAACAATGACAATGTCGTAGGCTTCCTGGGACATCAGTGTCTTTCTCTTTCGCACCATTATTATCGTTCAATCAACGCCGTAGCTGGGCGCCGCGCCGTCGCAGCACCTGATCCTGAGATTCATTGGACCATGCGTTGAAGAATGACTTTCCAATGCTGGCGAGGGAAATCACCTCTCGCCATAGAGTCGATAGACGATCGTTATTGATGGGCGCCGTGCGGGATGATGTCGCAGCGAGGAATGCCACGAGCCGAATGGCACCTTCGAAACCGACATTGTTATTCTGCAGAGACTTCTAGAGGGTCGATTTCGGGCCGAAGTCGACCCTTACTGAAGGAGTGCTCGTGTGGCTTTCGGGTCGATACTTCGTCAGTGCCGTCTCCACCAGCACAATTGCGGTCCTATGAGCCGGCCCGGCCCCGACGGGCCGTCAGGAGCACCGCAGGGAACACACGGCCACAGGCCCAAGGAAGGGCTGGAAAATCAGTTCTATCTGCGGAGCCTTGCCAGCCCGCTGATCGACCCTCTCTAGGCCGCCGTCACTTCCAGCCCGCGCTGCACCGCCGGACGCGCGAGGCCGCGGTCAAACCACGCCCGCACATGAAGAAAGCGGTCGAAGCCGACGAGCTCGCGCGCTTCATAAAAGCCGATCAGGTTGCGCACCCAGCCGAGGAGCGAAATATCTGCGATGCTGTAGTCAGCACCCATCACCCAGTCGCGGTCCGCAAGCCGTTCGTCGAGGACGCCGAGCAGCCGCGCTGATTCGGTTGCGTAGCGGTCGCGCGGGCGCTTGTCCTCATAGGCCTTGCCTGCGAATTTGTTGAAGAAGCCGACCTGGCCGAACATCGGCCCGACGCCGCCCATCTGCCACATCACCCACTGGATCGTCTCGTAGCGGGTGTTCGGATCCGCCGAGATAAATTGTCCCGTCTTGTCGGCAAGATAGAGGAGGATCGCGCCCGATTCGAACAGCGCGAGCGGCGTGCCGCTTGGCCCGTCGGGGTCGTAGATTGCGGGAATCTTGCCGTTGGGGTTGAGCGCCAGAAAGGCCGGGTCGTGGTTTTCGTTCGCCATGATGTCGATCCGGTGCGGCTCGTAGGCGAGGCCCGTTTCCTCAAGCATGATGCCGACCTTCACCCCATTGGGCGTCGGCAGGGAAAAGAGCTGGAGCCGATCGGGGTACTGCGCCGGCCAGCGCGCGAAAATTGGATGATTGACTGTCACTTTCTCTCTCCTAGGTAAGCGGCCGAACCGCGCCGGGACATGGCCAAATCTTGCGCCTGGATGCGTGCTATCCAAAAGGCGACGATAATTAACGAGGAGGACAGAACCACTCGCCCTCCCCTAGTCCTCACGGACGAACGCGGATGATCGTCTTCCCGCTGATCCGCTTGGTCGGATTGAAAGCGGCGACGGCCTCGTCGAGGGTCGCGATGTTGCCGATGTTCGTCCGCAGTCGTCCGTCCCGCACTCGCTGGATGATCTCACCCAGTTGGGCGCGATCGGACACGAGGACAAAGTCGATTGCCAGGCCGTCAGCGGGCCGCGCCTCGGTCGGTCCGGCGATGGTCACCAGTGTTCCTCCGGCTAGAATCAAGCCTGCGGATCGCTTCGCGATGTCGCCACCGATGACGTCGAAGACCAGATCGACTGCGCCGACGTCTTCGAGGGTGTCGCTGTCGAGGTCGACGAACTCCTGTGCGCCGAAGTCGAGCGCCTTCTGACGGTCGGCGGCGCGTCCGGTGCCGATGACATAGGCACCGGCCTCACGCGCGAGCTGCGTCACCATCGAACCGACTGCGCCGGCCGCGCCGTGCACGAGGACACTCTGCCCCGCCTGAAGGCGGCCGTGCTGGAACAGTCCCTGCCACGCGGTCAGGCCCGGCATCGCCACGCTCGCGCCCACCGTGAAGTCGACATCGCCCGGCAGCGGCGCGAGGTTGCGTGCCTCGACGGCCACATATTCCGCCAGGGTGCCGCCGCGATACGAGTCAGAGAGGCCGAACACTCGCTGTCCGACCGACAGACCCGTCGTACCATAACCGAGGGCCGTGACCACTCCGGCCAGCTCCTGCCCGGGGATCGACGGTGTTCGGTCCCGGTCGAGGCGATCGGTCCAGGTCGAAGGCCACGTTAGTTCACCCGACGTGAATCCCGACGCATGAACCTGAACGACGACGTCGTTTATCGCTGCCTGCGGCTCGGGCTGCTGCATCAGCTTCATCCCGGCCGTTCCCGCAGCCTGATCCGTCACAACGATCGCCTTCATTGTCCACCTCCTTGTGTGTGGTATGTCGTCATCTTCCGAATTCCCTTGCGAACGACCGAAAATACGACTGCGAAACTTGATGGTCCAATGACGTGCGGCTATGGAATCAATGCCGTCGGCGCGGCGCGCAAAAAAATCGCGGATCCTGATTTGCTACTAAATTATCTTAACTTTATCGGCACGGACAAAAAGCCCGGATGCTGCCCCTGGGCGCATTCGGGCTTTAGAAATTCAGATCGACCCGGCCGGGGCAACGGCGGGAAAGTCCTTCTCGGGATCGAATACGTTGTTGAAGAAGTTCGTCAGGG
>NZ_JBNDHS010000112.1:0-17609 GCF_056755095.1 Rhizobium sp. SVR5-9E
ATCCAGGAGCACGCGATGGGCATCGAGCATGTCGTCAACCGCGACATGCGGATCGACCACGCCGGAGACATGCACCAATCCCGTCCACTCCGGGTAGAACTGCGTCTCGCTGGCAAGGTGATGATGGAAGGTGTCGTGCACGAGCTTGTAAACGCCCTTGCCGTTCGCCGCTTCGATTGCCGCAATGGCTTCCTTCTTGGTGCGAAGGGACGATATCGGAAATCCGAGCGGCTCCACGAGGCCCGTCAGTCGCCGTTCTTCGAGGATCGGTTTCATCGCCTTCAGAGCTGCTACCACGGCATCGAATGAAACCTCGTTGCCGTCGTTGAGCGGGCACATCACCAAGGCCTTCGCGCCGCTCGCTGCTGCGTAGTCCGCAAGCTTCAGCGCCTTCCCGGGCAGATCGACAGACCAGACGTTAAAGGGATACAGAGCATTGATCGAAACGATCGTGACCCCGGCATTTTCGGCCGCAACCCTGACCGCCGCAGGATCGGTCGTCCCGACGATATCCGGCAGGTCGTTGCGGATCTCGACCTCGGAAATACCAAGCTCCCTTGCCGTAGCAAAGAACGCCTCAAGAGACAGGTTCGGGGCCGTGATATGGTTGATGGCAAAGCGCATGATTAGCCTCATTAATAAAGTGCCGGACGGGCGAGCAGCTTGATCGTAGCAGCATCGCCATCCGTCTCCTGCGCCAGAACCCAGCGCGTCCCGTGGCCGTTATAGCAGATTGTGCCGCGCTGCTCATTGATTGCTCCCCCTCTGCTTGCGCATCAGTGCCCAGCAAGGTTCACTATCTTGACCTGGCTGGCTTCAGCTCGACCAACGATGCCGGACAGATGTCCTTCATGCATGAATGCGGCCGCTCAATCCCCAGGACCTCAGGCAGTGCCGGGGAAAGCATCCGAGGCGCTTGTCCCGATGCGGACGGGCCAGCCGTTGTGATTGCACCGGATTGGTATTCATGACCAGCTATCGGAGGGGGAGACAGACATGACAACCAAGAAGCTTGCAGGACTGCCTCGCGGCGTTCGGCTCGCCGTGAGCCCGCTATCCTGGGCAAATGACGTGCTCGAGGATCTCGGCGCGGATATATCGCTCGAGACTTGCCTGAACGACGCCGCCGAGACGGGCTACCGGGGCGTCGAGCTGGGTCGGAAATTCCCGCGTAACGTCGAAGCCTTGCGGCCACTGCTGGAACGCCGCGGCCTTGCTCTGGCATCGGGCTGGCACTCCGGAAAACTCGCCGAACGCGGCGTCAAAGCGGAAATGGCGGCAGTCGACGCTCACGCTCACCTCTTGAGCTCGATGGGCTGCAAGGTCATGGTTTATGGCGAAGTCGCGATGATGGCGTCTGGCTTACCGCTCGATGAGCCGATGTCGAAGCGCGTCATCATGCCGAGAGAGGATGTCCCCGCCTATGCCGCACGGCTGACTGAATTCGGCAAGCGGCTCTCCGGTGAATATGGGCTCGCCCTCGCCTACCACCATCATCTGATGATGGTCGCCGAAACATTCGAGGAAATATCCACCCTCTTCGACCGGGCGGGCGCCGAGGTTGGCCTGCTGCTTGACACTGGGCACGCGGTAGCGGGCGGCTTCGACTACATGCGACTGGCCGAGCGTTTCGGCGATCGGATCGTTCACATTCATCTGAAAGACGTGCGAGGTTCCGTCATCGACAACGTTCGCAGGAGCGACCTGAGCTTCAATGGCGGCGTGTGCGCCGGCATGTTCACTGTGCCGGGCGATGGCATCGTCGATTTCGGCCCGCTCGCGCGCTTCGTCTTGACCAGCGGCTATCGCGGCTGGCTCGTAGTCGAGGCCGAGCAGGATCCGGCCATCGCGCCGCCGCGCCCTGCCGTGACGCGGGCTCTTTCTCATATCCTCAGCACCTTCGTCGCGCAAACAGCTGACCGGGAGAAAAAGCCATGACCAGGAAAACACTCAACATCGGCCTTATCGGTTCCGGTTTCATGGGACAGGCACACGCCGACGCATATCGCCGTGCGGGACTGCTTTACCGCGACCTGGCCGCCGTTCCGCACCTTTACACGCTGGCCGACGCCACGGACGATCTTGCGGCGGCAGCCGCAGCCCGCTTCGGTTTTGAAAAGAGCACCGGCGACTGGCACAAGCTTGTCGACGATCCGAACGTCGACATCGTCGACATCACTTCGCCCAATGCCATGCACCATCAGATGGCGCTGGCGGCGATCGCCGCCGGCAAGCATGTCTATTGCGAAAAGCCGCTCTCGGTCACGCTCGCGGAAGCCGAAGAAATGGCCGCCGCCGCCAAGGCCAAAGGCGTCAAGACGATGGTTGCCTTCAACAACATCAAGACGCCCGCTGCCATGCTTGCCAAACAACTGATCGATCGAGGCGACATTGGCACGCCGATGCGCTTCCGGGGATGGTTCGACCAGGGCTTCTTCAACGATCCAGACCTGCCGTTCTCCTGGCGCTGCACCCGCAAGGAAGCCGGTTCCGGAGCACTCGGCGATCTCGGCAGCCATGTGATTTCCGTGGCCCAGTATCTGGTGGGCGACGTCGAAGGCGTCATCGCCCAGACGCAGACCTTCTTTCCGACGCGACCTATCCCGCAAGGCGGTTCCGGTTATGGCGCCAGGGCTGGAGCTGACGCACCACGCGCCGCGGTCGAAAACGAAGACCAGATCCAGGCCCTGGTGCGCTTCAAGAATGGCGCCGGCGGCACGATCGAGGCCTCGCGCGTCGCCGCCGGCAAGGTCTTCGGCGTCTATTGGGAAGTCTCCGGCACGCAAGGCACCATCATCATGGACGGCGAACGCTTCAATGAGTTGAAGATTTCCCGGTTCAACGACCCGAAGCCGGATCGCGGCTTCAAAACGATCTATGCGGGCAGCCAGGTGCCGCAATTCTCAGCCTTTTTCGGCTTCGATTTCGCCGGCGGCGGCCTCGGCTATTTCGACGTCAAGGTCATCGAGGTTCGCGATCTCATCGACGGCATCATCAACGATTCAGATTGCTTTCCGAACTTTCAGTTCGGCCTTGCGAACGAGCGCATCATCGATGCGATGGAGCGCTCGCTCGAGACAAACACCTGGCAACGCATCGCCGATTGATCAGCGGAGAAATCGCCTGCTCATCGTGGGAGGTATCTTGTCGTTTGTTGCGACTTTCCGGCAGGAACAGTCGCGAACGCATGGTGAAGCCGGGACGAGTAACTCGTCCCGGCGGTATCCTTAAGCGGCGAGAAGTTCATCCGCCGGACCAAAGAATTCATAGTGAATGCGGTCCTGCGGCACGCCTGCGCGGGCGAGACCTCCGACCAATGCACCCAGAAACGGCTTGGGGCCGCAGAGATAGAAGTCCGCGGATGCGAATGGCGTGTTATCCTGAAGCCAACCGACCGTAACAAGACCATCATGGTCATGCGAATAGCCGGCGGCATCGGCGCCCGAGGGGTCACTATAGAAGGTTCGAACGGCAACACGCCCATGTGTCTTTGCAAGCGATCTTACGTGGCGATCCATTGCCTGGGTTGAGCTATTGAGTGCCCCGTGTACGAAATGCGCTTCCAAGTCCGGATATTCGGAGGCGATGGCTTCGAGCATGCTGACCATGGGGGTGAGGCCCACACCGCCCGACAAGAGGATGACGGGCCGCGCCGGTTCTTCGGGAAGATAGAAATCGCCGGCTGGCGGCGTCGCTTCCAGCGTGCTGCCCACTTGTACGTGATCGTGCAGATAGATCGATCCGCCCTGTCCGGCGGCTTCCCGCTTCACCGAAATGCGATAATGCTCGTCATTGGGACCGCACGAGATTGAGTAATTTCGCTTGATCTGCGTGCCATCTGGCAGCTTGATGCGGAAGGTAAGGTATTGCCCGGGCCTGTGTCTGATGACCGAACCGCCATCGGTCGGGCGGAGAACGAAGGACGTGATGACCTCGCTTTCTTTCACCTTCTCGCTCACCGTGAATGAACGCCAGCCATCCCATCCTCCGGCCGCCGCTGTGATTTCAGATCGAATTTGTGATTCACGTTCCTTGAGAATCTCGGCCAGAAACCAATAGGCCTCTCCCCAGGCGCTGATGAACTCCGGCGTCGCCGCTTCGCCCAGAACGTCGGCAATCGCAGAAAGCAAGGCTTTGGCAACGAAGGGGTAGTGTTCAGGCAGAATGTTATAGCCAATATGCTTGTGGGCAATCCGTTCCACGATTGGTCCGAGCCCACCCAGGTTCTCGATGTTTTGGGCGTAGACCAGGATTGCCGTCGCGAGCGCTTTAACCTGCGATCCGCCCTCGCCCTGATTTGCGTGATTGAACAACTCGCGGATGTGATCGTCCTGGAGCAGGATCGCATACATGCGTTTTGTAATTTCGCCTCCATGGACTGCCAGCGCCGGAACGCTTTGTTTTACGAGCGCAATGGTGTGAGGAGAAAGAGGTTTCAGCATGCGATGTCCTTTCTTAGACTTGCTGGAAAGTTGCGGGTTTCCGATCGTAGAACTCGATCGCGAGTGTTACGGAACCGACGAGCTCTAGATGATGCGGGGTTTCGGGCGGGGTTGCTCCAGGATGGCTTTCATCAAGGACGATCCCAGGTGAAAGCGTCTTATCCCGGTGTCGAATGGGGCCGCTCTTGACGCGGATCAGCAGAACCCGGTCGAGAGCCATGGATTGCGGTGGCTAGGCGGCCGGCGATGCGTCTGGCCTTAGCCTGCATGGTGGCCGCAGACTGCGGAGGCAGAATCTCTTTCGTGGTGATCTCCCAAAGTCCGAGCCACCGGTCGAACATCTCGGGTCGGATGCGGTCGGCATGCAGCAGGTGCATCAAAATGGGGTTGCCCTTATAGCGGCCGCTCATCAGCATCACCGATGACCAGAATTCGCCAAGCCGCTCGAGGTGCTCATCCCAATCCTCGACCGCCGCAAAGACAGGCCCCAGCAGCTCGTCCTTACGAACCCGTTGGTAAAATCTGCCGAGTACCGCGGAGATCTGTTGTTCGGTTACCAATTCCATCAGCGCATCCATGCCCAAAAACATGCATCTGGAATGCATCTATAACGATCGGATAAAACATGCTAATGAAATACATCTTTTCCGGACCGGTCTTTTTGACGCAGGCATGATGATGAAACTGACACGCTATACCGACTATGCAATTCGCGCGCTTTTGTTTCTGGGCGCGCGCGAGGGCGAGCTATGCTCGATCCGCGAAATTGCCGAAACTTTTCGAATATCCCAGAACCACCTCATGAAGGTCGTTCAAGATCTTGTAAATGCTGGGTTTATCGAATCCGTGCGCGGCAGGAACGGCGGTATTCGGCTGCATCAGCCTGCCGAAGATATCAACTTGGGCGCTCTCCTGCGGCATACCGAAGGCCTGACCGGCCTGCTCGAATGTTCCGAGTGTCCTGTCGCGCCCGCCTGCGGCATGCCTCCCGTTCTTGCAGAAGCGACGAAGGCCTTTGTTGCGGTGTTCGATCGTTACAGCGTCGCCGATCTGGTTCGGCGCAAGACCGATCTGCGCGCATTGCTGGTTGCGGCGTAAGACCATGCGCTCGGTGGTGCGCCGATGGCCGCAAGCGATGTGACGTCGCCTTCGTCCGCTCAATCATTCGTGGCAATGAAAAAGCCCGGCGCGGGGAGGAGATGCGCCGGGCTTCGATAGGTGACCGACAGCTTGGGAGGAGGAGTGCTGTCCGTCAAGCCGAAGCGCTTCGGGAGGAGGTGAATCGCTTCGATCACCGGCGATGTAATGCTGCGGCGCAACAGGTTCAAGAGCGATCTTGCCGGTGCGACACTATGGCAGCCGGAGGCGCGTTTCCCGCGGAACCAGCGGCCCATCCACTTTGATCGTTCCCGGCGATGGACGCTTTTTGCGGATCACACATGCGGCTGAAACCGCGTCACGGCGACCGCGACGCGGTTTCAGTCGGCTCACTCAAATCGAAAATTGATACGCGCGTTCTATTGCAGGCTGCCGTCCCCGTTGCGATCGGCCGTCTTGAAGTCCGCCATCACCCTGTTCAGGAACTCGTTCTGGGTTACCTTGCCGTCTCGGTTGGCATCGGCGGCGGCAAATTGCTTGGCATTGAGAACCCTCGCCTCGTCGGGACTGAGACTGCCGTCCTTGTTCTTGTCGAGGTTCGAGAAAGCCGTGGTCATGAACGCCTGGTATTCGGATCGATCCACCGCGCCGTTGCCATCACGGTCGATCTGATTCATTTGGCCTTGGTTCATGGCCAGCGGTCGATCCTGCGCCCAGACCGCAACGGTCTGGGCGCATGCGAATGCCGTCAACAGGATTACTCTTTTCATCATTCGGCCCTTCGCATCAGCTGCAGGTTAAGGCGCTGCCAGCCGCAGTACCCAGCACAGCGCCGCCGCCAACGGCCCACAGCTGACCAGTTCCCGCGCCGATGGTCGCTCCGAGGAGACCGCCGACGACCGCGCCGCCAACGGATCCGGCCATGCAGCCGAACTCCCCGTACCGTCCCCCTTGGGATGTTGAACCAGATTGGCAGCCTGACAAGGCAAGGCCGCCCGCGAGAATGAGAGTAATCGTGCGAATGCTCATTTTCCCTCCTCCAGGTTCTAGGGTATGTCTTATCTGGGCCCTTTCATTCAGAGGTCAAGTCCGCTCGTGCAGTTCCGCGTCATTCCGGAACGGGTTTACCGAAGGGCGGTCTGGATATTCTACGGACTTACGTTTGGACAGATTGTCGTGAACGTCACGACACTCGCGCTGATCTTGCCGCTGATCGCAGCACTTGCGTATATGTCGCTTGTCGGCCTGATGTATCTTTCACAGCGCGCCACCAGGACGTCCGACGCGCTCGGTTTTTGGCTGAAGCGGTGAAAGGTAGGCACCGAGGGAACCGCGTCCATCGTTTGGCCATATAGAGGCCCATGGTACTCGTTTAATCGGGAGCCTGAAGATCGCAGCGCCCAAGCATTCATCGGCCAACTCGCAATCTACGCGGTCGATTCCTCCGAGCAAACCCCCGGGGCATGTTCAAACTGCCGGCATTCTCGGCGGCTATATACCGTGCCTGGTTCAAACTCCGCGATCTGCCGTTGCCAGGCCCACTCTTGATTCACATATGTCGGAGGCAGCCAAGAGAAGGGCATGCAGGCAATTAGGATCTACGATCCGTATCATACAGCATTCATCGTTCTTTCCTATGACACGAGAAAAATGGGAGCCTATCGATGACCAAACCCTGGACGGCCAGCATCAGCCCGATTACGGCAAACGAGGCCGCCATTCGAAAAGCAGAGGCGATTAACGCCCTGCTTGTTCGCCCGATCGACGTTCTCCCGGCAAAGGTCGGTGATGAAATCCGCCCATTTGCACTTGGGCTCTGGAATGAGATTCGACCCTTGCTCAAGCCCGATGCCGGCGTGACCGCACTGAGGAAGGCGACCGGCGCCTACCTTCATTCCAAGCGCTACTATTTTGCCTCGGCCCAACCCGGCTCCATGCGCCACGACATCCACGGCGCGCCGGTCGAGGAGCTGTCTGCCGCGGACCGTCAGGCCGCTCAAGCACGTTACCTCAGCCTCAAGCGAGCCGACGACAAGCCCGCAGCCCAACCGCAACCACCAGCAAGTAAGGCCGATCAGATCCGGGCCGGCCTCCTTGCCCGCCGCGTATCCATAGCGAAAGGATGATCGCCGCAAAATTGCTTCCTTCACATCCGGCTTCATCCCGAAACAAATCCTGCAGACTCGTCTCATCTATCTGACAGCACGCCGCAATTCCCATTCAGACGGGCTGATTGCAACGCTTCGGAGGCGGCCAATGCATTCTGATCCGAGCCCTACCGCGGGAGCTTCCAGACGCGCGCTCCGAAGCCACTCTCGTCATCCGGCCCTATGCGTTCATTTTCTATTCGCGCTGCTCCAGCGCCTTGCTGAAGGCAAGCGCGGCAAGCGTGCAGATGGCACCCGACAGCAGGTAATATCCCACAAAAGGCAAGCCGAAGCGGCTGGCTAGGCTGAGTGCCACAAGCGGAGCAAAACCGGCACCCACGAGCCAGGCGAGGTCCGACGTAAAGGCGGCGCCCGTGTAGCGATAGCCGCGGCCGAATCGCGAAGAGATCGAGCCCGTCGCCTGGCCAAACGACAGACCAAGAACGCCGAAGCCGATGATAACGAATGCGTCAAGGCCGGTATCGCCGGCGGCGATCATCATCGGACCAATGAACGAGAAGATCGCGATCAGCAGCGCGCAGACGGCGAGTTGGCCGCGGCGGCCGATACGATCGGCAATCAGCCCTGAAGCGATGATCGCGGCTAAGCCCACCAGGGCTCCGATGATCTGGACGACCATGAACGCGTCCAGCGACTGGGTACCGTGCAGACTCACCCAACCAAGGGGGAAGATCGTCACGAGATGGAACATCGCGAAGCTCGCGAGCGGTACGAAAGCGCCGAGCAGGATATCGCGACCGTGAATCCGAAAAACCTCGAGGATAGGCGCGGCCTCCAGCTCATTCTGTTCGAGAAGCGTGCCGAACTCCTTCGTCATGACCAGGCGCAAGCGTGCAAAGAGCGCCACGACGTTGATGGCGAAGGCGACGAAGAACGGATAGCGCCAGCCAAAGGAGAGGAAATCGTCATTTGAGAGATTGGTGATGAAGTAGCCGAACAGGATGCTCGCCAGCGCAAAGCCGATCGGCGCGCCGAGCTGTGGGATCATCGCGTACCAGCCACGGTGTCTGGGCGGCGCGTTCAGAGCCAGCAACGACGCAAGACCGTCCCAGGCGCCGCCAAGAGCAAAGCCCTGACCAAGACGAAAGAGTGCAAGGAGCGCCACAGACCAGTAGCCGATCTGGTTATAGCCCGGCAGGAAGGCGATAGAGGCAGTCGAGCCGCCGAGAAGGAAGAGCGCGATCGTCAGCTTTGTGCCGCGGCCGTAAAAGCGGTCAATCGTCATGAAGACGACGGAACCGACAGGACGGGCAAGAAAAGCCAGCGAGAAGATTGCAAAGGAATAGAGCGTCGCCGTCAAACGGTCGGGCGCGAAGGGGAAGACAAGCTGCGGGAAGACAAGGACCGATGCGAGACCGTAGACGAAGAAGTCGAAGAATTCGGACATGCGCCCGATGACCACGCCGATGGCAATACTGCCCGGCGAGACAGGTCTGTCGTCGTGATATTTTCGCGCGTCCCGTTCCAGCGCGGTCGATGACGGTCCGTAGTGCACTCCAGCCATTTAACGCCTCCTCGTCAATGTGCTTGCGGCAAACTGCCTCAGGATGATCTTGATGAAACCTGCAAGGTTATCAAGTCCGAATGACGTAAATAGTTCATCTCGTGTTTTCGAAATTGTATCCACGCAGGGAAATTGTATCTGCGTATGGAAATGCGCCGGGCGACGCGCGTGCCAGCAGGGCAGGACTCGTCGATTCGCGTTGCGCGCCCATGTCCCGGCCAATCGTACCAGAGGCATCTGCGTCGAATAGCGCAGCGAGCGTTTCGGGCTGTTCCGGCATCTTTGCTGCAGTGCGACGAAACACCCCATACCGCTAACGGCCAGCCTCCTTTAGTGGCTGCATGGTCGAAACGAGAAGAGCTTTCAAAAGTGCCAAGACTATTAAAGATTTCAAGCCGCTTATCCGTATTGCCGCTGATCCTCCTGCTTGCCGGCTGCAATATGGTTGTTATGGCCCCCTCCGGCGATATCGCTGTTCAGCAGCGTGATCTCATCATCGTCTCCACCGTCCTGATGCTGCTGATCATCGTACCGGTCATCTTCCTCACGCTGTTCTTTGCCTGGCGGTATCGCCAGTCGAACACCGAGGCGACATATGATCCCGACTGGCATCATTCGACCCGTCTCGAAGTTGTCATCTGGTCGGCGCCGCTCGCCATCATCATCGCCTTGGGCGCGGTGACCTGGATCAGCACCCACCAGCTCGATCCGTACCGGCCGCTCGGCCGGCTTGATTCGGAGCGAACCGTTCCGGCAGACGCCAAGCCGTTGAACGTGGAAGTCGTGGCGCTCGACTGGAAATGGCTGTTCTTCTATCCCGATCTCGGCATCGCGACGGTCAACGAGCTGGCAGCTCCGGTCGACACGCCTATCAATTTCAAGATCACCGCCTCTTCGGTTATGAACTCGTTCTACATACCGGCTCTGGCAGGTCAGATCTATGCGATGCCGGGCATGCAGACGCAGCTTCACGCCGTTATCAACCATCCGGGCGAATTCGAGGGATTATCGGCGAACTACAGCGGCCCCGGCTTTTCCGGCATGCACTTCAAGTTCCATGGTCTCAGCCAGGCCGATTTCGACCAGTGGGTTCAAAACGCGAAGACACAAGGCACGCCACTCAGCCGAGACGCCTACCTGAAGCTTGAAAAGCCCAGCCAGAACGAACCCGCTCGGTATTATGCATCGTTCGACAACGGTCTCTACAATGCCATCCTCAACCTGTGCGCCACTCCCGGCAAGATGTGCATGAACGAGATGATGCACATCGACATGATGGGCGGCGCTGGCAAGGAGAGCCACGAAAATCGCGAGCGCCTGATTCAGGACGCAGCTCCGATCGACGAGTTCGGCTCGCCCAATCAGGAACGCTACTTCGGGCCTGAAGCCTCAGTACAAGGTGACGATGCGCCTAAGGCGGAAACTGCCCACGACATGCCAATGTCTCATTCGGACATGTCATCCATGCCCGGCATGGACATGTCCGGCGGCGACCACGCGCATCCGAGCAACAGCAACTGACGCCTGGCGTCGAAGATATCAAACGAACAGGCTTACATCATGTTTTCCAATCCCGACCTTATGAAGTTCGTCTTTGGACGGCTGACGCTCGACGCGATCCCGTACCACGAGCCGATCCTCGTCATGACATTCATCGGCGTCGCAATCGGCGGCCTCGCCGTCCTCGGGCTCCTCACCTATTTCCGTCTTTGGGGTTCGCTCTGGAACGAATGGATCACCAGCATCGATCACAAGAAGATCGGCATCATGTACATCGTGCTGGCGGTGATCATGCTCCTGCGCGGCTTTTCGGATGCGATCCTGATGCGCCTGCAGCAGGCGGTCGCCTTCAATGGCAACCCCGGCTATCTGCCGCCGCACCACTATGATCAGATCTTCACCGCCCACGGCGTCATCATGATCTTCTTCGTGGCGATGCCGCTGGTGACGGGTCTCATGAACTTCGTCGTGCCGCTGCAGATCGGCGCCCGCGACGTCTCGTTCCCGTTCCTCAACAACTTCTCGTTCTGGATGACCACGGCCGGCGCAATCATCGTCATGATTTCGCTCTTCGTCGGTGAATTCGCCCGTACCGGCTGGCTCGCCTATCCGCCGCTTTCCGATGCGGCCTACAGTCCAGGAGTGGGCGTCGACTACTACATCTGGGGTCTGCAGATCGCCGGTATCGGGACGCTGCTGTCGGGCATCAACCTGATCGCCACCATCGTCAAGATGCGCGCGCCGGGCATGACGATGATGAGGATGCCGGTCTTCACCTGGACGGCACTGTGCACCAACGTCCTGATCGTGGCATCCTTCCCGGTCCTGACCGCCGTCCTCGCCCTGCTGTCTCTCGACCGCTACGCCGGCACGAACTTCTTCACCAACGACCTCGGCGGCAATCCGATGATGTACATCAACCTCATCTGGATCTGGGGCCATCCCGAAGTCTACATTCTCATCCTTCCCGCCTTCGGTGTGTTCTCCGAGGTCGTGGCGACCTTCTCCGGCAAGCGGCTGTTCGGCTACGCCTCGATGGTTTACGCCACCGTCGTCATCACCATCCTCTCCTACCTCGTCTGGCTGCACCACTTCTTCACCATGGGCTCGGGCGCCAGCGTCAACGCCTTCTTCGGCATCACGACCATGATCATCTCGATTCCCACGGGTGCGAAGATGTTCAACTGGCTGTTCACGATGTATCACGGCCGTATCCGCTACGAGCTGCCGATGTATTGGACGATCGGCTTCATGGTCACCTTCGTGATCGGGGGCATGACCGGGGTGATGCTTGCCGTGCCGCCGGCCGACTTCGTGCTGCACAACTCACTCTTCCTTATCGCCCACTTCCACAACGTCATCATCGGCGGCGTGCTGTTTGGCATGTTTGCCGGCATCAACTACTGGTTCCCGAAGGCCTTCGGCTTCAAGCTCGATGCGTTCTGGGGCAAGATGTCCTTCTGGTTCTGGCAGATCGGCTTCTGGTTTGCGTTCATGCCGCTCTACATCCTCGGCCTGATGGGCATTACCCGCCGCGTGAACCACTTCGACGATCCGTCCCTGCAGATCTGGTTCGTCATCGCCGCCTTCGGCGCAGTTCTGATTGCGATCGGAATTGCCTGCTTCCTCATCCAGCTTGTCGTCAGCTTCGTCAGGCGCGAGGAGTTGCGCGACGTGACCGGCGATCCGTGGAACGGCCGTACGCTGGAATGGTCGACCTCGTCTCCGCCGCCCGCATATAACTTTGCGTTCACGCCGATCATCTACGATCACGACAGCTGGTGGGATATGAAAAAGCGCGGCTACAAGCGCCCGACAGATGGCTTCATACCGATCCACATGCCGAAGAATACGGGTACCGGCTTTATCCTCGGCGTCATAGCCATTGCCTTCTCGTTCGGCATGATCTGGTACATGTGGTGGCTGGCCGCCGTTACCTTTGTCGCAATGATCGCCATCGCGATCGGCCACACCTTCAACTACAAGCGTGACTTCTACATCCCGAAGGAAGAAGTCACCACCACCGAAGCGGAGCGCACCAGGCTGCTCCCAGGACAGGTATAAACCATGACGACGACCTACGCTAAAACCGCCACCGAGGCCGACAAGGCGCCCGTCTTCTACATGACGGAGGAGCATCATCCCGAAGGGAGCACAATGCTCGGCTTCTGGATGTACATCATGAGCGACTGCCTGATCTTTGCAGTCCTCTTCGCCACCTACGCCGTGGTCGGCCGCAACTATGCGGCCGGACCTTCGCCTGCCGATCTCTTTGAGCTGCCGATCGTCGCCGTCAACACGACGATGCTGCTGCTGTCTTCGATCACCTATGGCTTTGCGATGCTGCAGATGCAGAAGCAGAATATGGGGGCGACGCTGAAATGGCTTGCGATCACCGGCATCTTCGGCGCCATCTTCGTCGGGCTTGAGCTCTACGAATTCACGAACCTCATTCTTGAGGGCGCCGGCCCGCAGCGCAGCGCCTTCCTCTCGGCCTTCTTCACGCTGGTCGGCACCCACGGCCTGCACGTAACGATCGGTATCGTCTGGATGATCACGCTGATGATCCAAGTCCGCCGGCGCGGCCTGATCGCCGAAAACAAGCGCCGCCTGATGTGCCTCAGCATGTTCTGGCACTTCCTTGACGTTGTCTGGATCGGCGTCTTTTCCTTTGTTTACCTGATCGGAGTTGTCGGATGAGCTCGAATGTAACCACGCACGGGAACGGTCACGACGCCCATCACGATCATGGACACGGACATGGCCATGAGGCCAGCCACGGCACCTTCAAGAGCTACATGACCGGCTTTGTTCTCTCCGTGATCCTCACGGCGATACCTTTCTGGCTGGTCATGGGCCACGTCTTCGACAGTAAGTCCACGACGGTAGCGCTGATCATGATCTTCGGCGCCATCCAAATCGTCGTGCACATGATTTATTTCCTGCATCTCGATACGAAGTCGGAAGGCGGGTGGAACATGATGGCGTTCATCTTCACCCTCCTCATCGTGGTGATTGCCCTCAGCGGCTCGCTCTGGGTCATGTATCACCTCAACGCCAACATGATGCCCATGTCTCCGGAAATGATGAAGAACATGCCATAACGGCATCGAACGGGCGGCGGCAACGCCGCCCGTTCCGGTTTTGGAACCATGACAGACACCTTCGCCAAACCCCAACACAGGCGTCGATCGCCGATCAAGCTCGCAATGTTCTGCGGCCTCATGCTGCTGTCGATCGCAGGCTTTGTCGCGCTTGGCATCTGGCAGGTGGAGCGGCTCTCCTGGAAACTCGACCTCATCGCCCGCGTCGATCAACGCGTGCATGCTGAGCCGGTTCCGGCGCCGACCGGAAGGCCGGCCAATGCTGCCGATGACGAATACCGCCACGTTACAGCAACCGGCACGCTGCAGAACGGCAAGGAAACGTTAGTCTACGCCTCAACCAAATTGGGGCCCGGCTACTGGGTCATGACCCCGCTGGTGCTTTCCGATGGCACGGCGATCCTGATCAATCGCGGCTTCGTGCCGACGGACAAGCGCGATCCCGCCACGCGGCCCGGGAGCCAGCTTTCCACTCCGGTTACGATCACCGGACTGCTGCGGATGACCGAACCGAAAGGCTCGTTGTTGCAATCGAACGATCCAGCGGCGGGCCGCTGGTATTCCCGCGACGTCGCGGCAATCACGGCAGACAAGAATGTCGCTAACGCCGCTCCCTATTTCATAGATGCGGATGCGACACCCAATCCCGGTGGGTTGCCAGTCGGCGGGCTGACGCGGGTCGTGTTTCCGAACAGTCACCTCAGCTATGCGATCACATGGTTTGCCCTTGCGCTGATGGTAGCGGGACTGCTGGCTTTTGTGATCCGTAGTGAGATCCGGGCGAACAGGCCGAAGCAATCGTCCGGCTGATCGCTTCCGCAAGTTGTGCCTGTGAAAACGGCTTGCCGAGCCGCGGCAGATCGGTGAGACCACCGCCAGGAGGGATGTCCGCATAACCGGTTGCGAGGACGATGGGCATTTCCGGCCATCTGCGGCGGATTGCCTCCGCAAGCTGCGCACCGGTCATAAGCGGCATGGCATGATCGGAGATCACAAGATCAACCGGCTCGGCGGAGAGGATGGCCAGCGCATCGGCGCCTGACGTCGCGTCGATGACCTGGTGGCCAAGGTCCTCGAGCATCAAGACCGTATTCATCAGGACAAGGCTGTCGTCATCGACGGCCAGGATGCGGAGAGAGCGCTCGGAGCCGGGCTGCACCGCCGGTTCCTCGATGTCTCTCGCGGATTCGGACTCTTGGGCAAAGACTGCCGGGAACCACAGTTCGACAACGGTGCCTTCTCCCACGTCACTTTTCAACACCAGCTCGCCGCCTGATTGCGCAACAAGCCCTTGGACCATCGACAGACCAAGACCGGTGCCCTTCCCGACGCCCTTTGTCGTGAAGAAGGGCGTCGTCGCCTGTTCGAGCGTCTTTTCATCCATCCCTTCGCCGTGGTCGATGACCGACAGGCAGAGGTAAGCACCGGGAGCCAGTGTCCCTTTCTTGCTCTCGATCGTCCGCTCGTCCGCCCTCACGATCACGCGTCCGCCGTCCGGCATCGCATCACGCGCATTCACCACGAGATTGAGAACGGCCGCTTCGAGCTGGTTCGGATCGCTGGCGATTCCAGGAAGGCTTTGTGGCACTTGGATGTCCAGGATCATCAGCGGCCCCAGCGCGCGGCGCAACATGTCCGCCATACCGTCCATGAGGCTCGTAACATCGATGCTTTCGAACGCGAGCTCCTGGCGCCGTGAAAAGGCAAGCATTCGCTGCGTCAAGGCGGCGCCGCGCTGAGCGCCCTGGATCGCATTGTCGACGAGCGGCAGGATCCCAGGCTCCTTCGGCAGACGCTTCTTCAGTATCTCGAGGCTGCCCAATACGGCCATCAGCAGATTGTTGAAGTCGTGGGCGATCCCCCCGGTAAGCTGGCCGATCGCTTCCATTTTCTGGGCTTGGAACAGCTCCTCACGAGCCTGCTCGAGCGCTCGCTGCGTTTCCCGCTTCTCGGTAATGTCACGAGTGATTTTGGCAAAGCCTATGACACGGCCGAAATCGTCCTTGATGGCGTCGAGGACGACGCTTGCCCAGAAACGGCTGCCATCCTTGCGCTGGCGCCAACCTTCCTTCTCGAAACGGCCATGCTTTCGGGCCGCGTCGAGAGCCTTTTGCGGGTCACCTGCTGCGCGATCTTCTTCGGTATAGAACGTTGAAAAGTGCTTGCCGATGATCTCTTCCGCCGAATAGCCCTTGATACGTTCGGCGCCGGAATTCCAGCTGCTGACGCTTCCATCCGGATCAAGCATATAGATCGCGTAGTCGGAGACGCCCTGGACCAGAATACGGAACTGCTGTTCGCTGCGCTTCAGCGCGCCCTCGGCCTCCCTGCGCTCCGTCAGGTCGCGTGTGATCTTGGCGAAGCCGACCAGCTTTCCGACGGGACTCCGGATCGGATCGATGATCACGTGGGCCCAGAAGCGACTGCCATCCTTGCGCTGACGCCAGCCCTCGCCCTCGAAGCGCCCTTCGCGTTCCGCAATCGCAAGTGCTCTTTGGGGTAGGCCCGCCACCCGGTCTTCGTCGAGATAGAAGCGCGAGAAATGCTGACCGATAATCTCCGCCTGCTGATAGCCCTTGAACCGCTGGGCTCCGGCATTCCAGCTCACGACGTATCCATCGGGGCTCAGCATGTAGATGGCATAGTCAGTGATGGCATCCACAAGCAACCGAAAGCGACCCTCATCCACGAGAGACACGTCATATCGATCAACAACTTCCATAATGCCCCCAAACGACACCACACCAGACGCTTTAAACTGCGTAAAGCGAGAAATGGTTCCCAGGGAAAGCGAAATAATTTCAAATAGCTCTGCTTTGAGGATAGAGCTGCTGGCCAATCCTGTTGGCGGCTGCATATGCCTGACTGACGATCTCAGGAACCAGATCGATATCCGGCAGGCTGCCAAGGCCGAGCGGACCGATTGCGAAGAGGCCATTCACCGTCGATCCGTCCTCGAGGCATGGCTCGCCGCGCTCATTGACGGCAAGGCCAAGCGAAAGCTCGTCCGGCGCCGCCAGGCCCGAGGTGATGAGGCTCTGTATCAACGGCATAGCCAGATCCGGTCGCCTGCAGCGGCAATCGAAAACGCGTTCCGCATAAATCACCTCCTCGACGTTCGATCCGGCCGGCGTGAAGAAGATGCCGCTGAGTCCCCTGCGCCCGGCAGTGCCGCAGCGAAGACCGGTATTGCCGGAAGCTAGCTCCTGCTTCAGGCGCAGGTACATCGCCTCGGGCAGGCGATTGCGATGGCTGTCGTAGATCGCACGCAGATGCCGGTTGAACTGTCGTTTCTGATGTGCAGGCAGCGAACGCCAAAGGGATCGCGCATGCTTGCGCAGGCCGTTCATCACCGATTGCCAGCTACGGCCCTGCTCTTCCGCTTGGCGGCAGGCGGTGCGTATAAAACGCACAATGTCCGGCAGGCTTTGCGGCAGCTCCTCTGCGGGAAAGACCGGGTCGGCGGAATTCGGCGTATGGCTCTGCGGCAGGAAACCGCGTTTCGAGACAATGGTGATCTGCCCGGTGTAGCCGCCGTCGCGCAGTTGCAGCAACTGATCGACGACGCGAATGCCGCTTCCGAGCAGAACCGTATGCGGCCGGGCGACGAGGCGTTGCGCCCGCACCGGCGAGTAATCCTCCGCTTCCGGCTCACGCTCGGACAAGCCATAGCCGGTTGCCAGGATAACGCTGTCAAAGAGCCGATTGGTGGGGGTGGCACTTTCGAGGAGGAAGCGGTTTGCCTGGCCTCTGCGGATAGAGGCAACCGGCTCGGGAGTGACCTGTACGGTGA
>NZ_JBNDHS010000113.1:0-17253 GCF_056755095.1 Rhizobium sp. SVR5-9E
AGCCTGGCTGTCAACGATCTCTTCGGGCAGAGGAACGTTGTGGATCACCTCAACCGACATGTTGGGCACTGCAGGATACAATACCAACGACATCCTTGCCCCCTGCCCTGAGCTGGTTCCGCCCCCGGCCGACGCCCTCGACCACACTCGCTGCTTCATCGGCACTTCGTCGTCAACACCTTTGACCGCGGGGGTGGCGGGCCTGGTACTCACCGCGAGCCCAGGTCTCACCCGGCTGGAGGTTCAGCACCTGCTACAGGACACGGCGGACAAAATCGAGGATTCAGTCGGCGCGTATTCTCCGGGCAACGGGCGCAGCGCACCGCCCTCTGGCCCCCCTGGCCATGGTTGGGGGCGCCTCAACGCGTTTGAGGCCGTGCGTGTGGTGGCTTCTGCGGCTCAGGGCGGCCGGGCCGGCGTCGACCTCTTTCTGCGCGACAACCGCCTGGACTGGGGCAACACCGAAAAGCCCAGCAATACGCTGTTCGAAGCCCCGCGCGGCACGATCGGCCATTGGGAGAGCATGGACATCAAGGTGGACGCGCCACCCTATCAAACGGCGCCGACCGCCGCGACGTTCGAAAACTTTACCGATGAGACGCCGAGCGCAGCGAGCGGCGACGTCAACCGGGTCTATGTTCGCATTCGTAACCGCGGCCCAGAAGAGGCCGCAACGGCAATAGTCAAGCTCCACTGGGCTCAGTTCGGCACGGCGCTGCCGCCGCTGCCCGCGGACTTTTGGACGCAGTTTCCGGCCGACTCCACCGATACGTCGCAATGGCATCCGCTCAACTGTGCCGGCTCAAGTGCTACGACGTGCACAGTCCAAAATCTCGCCTATTCGGGCGCCTCGGTAGCGATGACGAGCGGCGATGCCGCCCGCATCGTTCAGTTCGACTTTCCGGCCGCCGCAGTTGATTCGGCTTTATCGAACCACTTCTGTCTGCTCGCGATGGTAGATTCCTCCCAGGATCAGATCTCGCAGGCCTCCAAGGCGAGCTTCTTCGTCGACGGGATCACGCCTAACGACAATAACGTTACTCACCGCAATTATGTAAATCTGCCAATGGTGCACTCTTTCGTTGAGCGGCTCCTTGTCCGCAATCCGTTCGATAGGCGGATACGAACTGACCTTCGCGTGATGGCGCCGGCCGATTGGGACGTTTCAATCGATTCCCTCGGGGTCGGAAAGCCATTCGAGCTCAAACCATTAGAGCAGGTTCCTGTCAGCCTGACGATCAGCAACGCATACGGTAGAGGCATCGTAACTCTATCGCAGGAGGAGCTGGAAGGCGAGAAGACTACGCTGATCGGCGGATTGAGCCTGCGCTTTCGGTCTGACTGAATATCGAAGTGCGTATTCTGCAACTGTTGAGCAAGGGGGATATTATGAAAGACCATAAGGAATTTTTCTTTGTTGACCGGTCGCTTCCGGCGGCACTGGCCGTTGCCGCTGGAATCCTGCTGACTCCCTGCCCGTCGGCATTTGCCGCTGAATGCACAAAGAAGCAGCCGGAGCCTGCAATCGACGCCGCTATTGAAACTCAGTGGGGTGGCGTCACTGTGCCGCCTGATGACCGGCAAAAGATCAACGATCTGTTCAGCCGCTACGCCTGGGCTCTCGATCAGCGTGATGCCGACCGGTTCGCAGCTCTGTTTACTGTAACCGGAAGCTACGAGGTTTGCACCGGCGAGGGAAACATTCGAATCTACGTCGCAGCATCGAATGAAGAAATCAAAATGAAGATTAAGCAAGAATTCGACCAGACAGAAGATGTCTTCCAACCCCGACACGTTCTTGCCAATACGCTTCTGCGCGGCCTCGACAAGAGCCAGGCCTTTCTCGAATCGAAGACGACGATGATGGTCACTATTCAACGAAGCGACGGCGATCGAGTGTTGCCTGAGCCGGACTATACGGCGGATGTAAGAGGCACCCTCGAAAGGGATGGCGCCGGGACCTGGAGGTTTAGCAAGCTGACTGTCTACGCCGACACACCGGAATTCGAGCCCATGGGACGGTGAGTTGCGGCACCTGCGCAGAACGCTTGCCGCTGGCTCGGCTGTCATTGCGGCACTCGCCTTTGCCGGTCTGGCAGGCAATTCCGGTGGATCGGGGCGCCCCGGCGCGATCTCGGACGAGACCTTCGCCGATGCCTTGCTGCGCTGGAACGGGGACATATTCTGGGAGCCGGCGTCCCAAAGCATCGACGTCGTTACGCGGTTTGGCGATGAAGCTCGCGCTGTCTTCGGGCCCATTCCCGAAGCAGACTGTGGAAGCCCGGATGCGAGAATCTTTCCGCTCGAAGTCGACGGCAACATTGTCGATCTGGTTCCCAATCCGGACAAGCCCGGCCACGTCCTCGAGTTTCAGCATCGGGACGTCTCCGGCAACGTGGTCAAATGGACTACGAGCATCCCAAAATGCGACAAGCCTTCGCTGGCCGGCACGGTCGCGTATTGCGGGCTGAACTCGCGCTTGCATCGTGTTGTTCGCGGCAATGTGGAATGGCTGTTCTTCTGCCGCAAGTCGAACAGCAGCCAGGAGGTCGCGAGTGATCCCTATTGGCAAAGTTCCGATCCGCGCTTTGCGCTCCTCGGCACGATCGGCTTTAACAAGAGCTCCGGCGAGATCGTGTTCTTTGACGGGCGTAAGGATCGTGCCGGGTTCGACTGGTCGAGGCCCTTTGCTCCGCCGGGCGGCCACTCCTATACGGATGCCACCGGGCGGGCGGCGGCGGCAGCGCTGTACGACCCGACATTCCAGATCCGGTGCCATTCGTGCCACGACAACAAAAGTCCCTACGTCATCGATCCGCACGTGGGACAGTCAAGGGTAGGGTATTTGCTCGGAGGCAGCGATGCTCGTGCCGCTGCATTTGGTCTCGGCGACTATTTGCCCGAAAGATCCCGCTTCGAAGGGGCCCCCTTCCGCATCATCGGATCCGGATATACCAGCAAGTACGAGGGCGACATCGCGGGTGCCAGGACGGTGCGGGATCCGACCGGGAACTGCACGAACTGCCACACGCTGACGACCCAGCTGACGGGCAGGCGCCTGGCTGCCGATGCCGTCGGGCTGCAACCATTCATAACCAATCCCGGCTGGGGACAGACACTCGTTCTCCGGGACGAGAAAAAGACACTCCAGCGGATCGACCGACACAGGACTGACTGGGCACGCCGCGGTGGCGCTGGCAAAATCCACCCGTGGATGGTACCGGGGGACGGCAATGACCTGTCCGCGATTAGCCCGGAAATAGGTGCCGCGGACTGGGAGAGATTGAGCACCTGCCTATGGGGCGCCGGTGGCGCGGAGTGCGGCTATCGGCCTCTCTACACGCCCTGCCCCGCTCCGGAGACGGACGGCACCAGACTCGTCGACGCGGCCGTCGACGTCCTCCCGATGCCGCCTGACAAGGCCGATGCCAGTCGCGCGCTTCGTGTCAGCTGGAAGTATATCAACGACTACGGCGGGGTTCCCGAACGCGACGATGTGCGATTCGATGTGGCGGTACGCCAACAGACGATCGCGACATCCGCCGCCGTTCCCGGAGCCGGCTACCCGAGCATGGATGAGGTCAAGGGAGCGGGATTTACCCTCGTCAGGCAGGGGATCGCCACCTTGCGCACGGCGAAGCTCATCCAGAATATTTCCTATGCGGGGCACACGCGGTGGACGGAACCGGCTCCATCCAGATCGCCTCGGCTGTTCGAATTGTATCTGCCCGCAGTCTGCGGTCAGCGTTATCTCCTGCGCATTACCCCGAAGCGGTTTTGCTTCGATCAGAGCAATGTCGCCTATGGGCCGGCAGATCATTTGCTCTACGCCGACGTCACCTGCGGCTGACCGCAGCTTCGGCATTCCTCCGCTCCTATTGGGTTGACAGCCGCTTGGGCCAGTCACATCGTTGCTGGGCCTACTGTGCGACACTGGCCGCTCGATGAGAGCTACAGGCTGCCGATTGGGAGCTAACGATGGACGACGTTGCGAAATGGCTCGGCGGCTTGGGGCTTCAGCAGTTTGTAAGTACGTTTGCTCTCTTTCAGATAGACTTCGAATCTCTGCGCCTTCTCTCGGACCAGGACTTGCAGGAAATGCAAATCCCGCTTGGTCCGCGCAGGAAAATATTGGCCTCCATCAAATTGCTGAACGAAGCAGGTCCGGCTCAGGATCGTCCCGAGCGGCGGCAGATAACCGTTCTGTTTTGTGACCTCGTAAACTCCACGGAGTATGCTGTTCGCCTGGAACCGGAAGATTTCAGGCAATTGACCGAGAGCTATCTCCAGCGATGCACCAACATAGTGAGAATGCGCGATGGAGGGATTGTAAATTACAGTGGCGACGCTCTCCTGGCACTGTTTGGACATCCGGCCACAGAGGAGGACGATGCCGACCGTGCAATACAGGCGGCATTGGACATCGTACAAATCGCACCAAGCATCGATGTCCCTGGTGGTCCGCCTGTCCAAGTGCGTATCGGAATTGCAAGCGGCCTTGCAGTCGTGGGCAAGCTTCTCGACGCGCGGGTTGGCGTACCGCCTGTCCCTTTTGGCCCCCTTCCGAGTCTGGCTCAAAGGTTGCAAGCCCTCGCGCTCCCTCAAACCATCCTGACGGATCAGCACACTTACAATGCGACAGCCGGCGCGTTCGAATTCACCGATATGGGGCTGCATTCGCTGAAGGGATTGCCCGAACTCCGAGTCTGGCGTGTTGAACGGCCTCGAGTCCTCGAAAGCCGGTTTGCCAAGAAGGCCAGATTGTTCAAGTTTGTCGGCCGCAGCGCGCAGCTGCGCAGCCTCGTCAGACATTGGGACAAGGTGATCGCGGAACGTCGCGGCCGGGTCGTTATTCTATTCGGAGAACCAGGCATCGGAAAATCTCGCCTCGCTTTCGAGGTCCAGCAGCGGATCCCGCAATGCACGCATTTGGCGCTTCAGTGTTCGGCGACTTTTTCCAACAGTGCCTTCTACCCGTTTCTCAATCTTCTGAAACGCCACGCGGGCATCCATGACGGGGACCCGCTAGACATCACGCGGCGCCGTCTCGAGGCTGTTCTGGCAACGAGCGGGATTCCAAAAGATGTATCGCTGCCGATATTCGCGAGGCTGTTGTCGATTCCGCAGTTGTTCGTTCCCCAGCCAGGTTCTCCGCCTGTGGAGTTGAGCTCCCGACGCCAACAGACCATTTCGCGCCGGGTTCTGGTGGACTGGTTGCACCATCTCGCTCAACTCAATCCTGTTCTCGCCACGTTCGAGGATGAGCAATGGATCGATCCGTCATCCCGCGACGTCCTGGACGCGCTTGTCAACGAAGCCCCCTCGCACCCGATGTTGATATTGGTCACCAGTCGGGGAAAGTCCGCGGGGACGGGCGTAAAAGCCAGGCACGTATTCGAAATGGAGCTGACGCGCCTGAGCCGAAGTGAGTCCCAGACGCTGGTTCATGACGTTGCAGCAGGCGCAAACCTTTCGGAAGAGACACGCGCACGCGTCCTGAACACGGCTGAAGGCGTGCCGCTTTATGTCGAGGAACTTACGCGCGCTGCGATGGAGACGGGTCTGCCTCTCGATCATCGGGAGCAAGAGGCCCCCAAACCTGACGTCCGCGTTCCCAGGGTCTTGCAACTGTCCATGCTGTCGCGCCTGGACAAGCTGGGACCGGGCAAGGTGATTTCGCAGATGGCCGCGGTCATCGGCCGCGAGTTCGATCTCAAGCTGTTGGCCCATCTCTGCGGCCTTTCGACGAGGGCTCTCGGCTTGGCGATTGTGGGGCTGACCGAGGCGGGGCTCGTTGCACCTCAGCTCTCCGCAAAAAGCTCCTCGTATGCATTCACGCACGCCCTGCTGCAGGAGGCGGCTCGCAGCACGCTGGTGCGCGAGCGCCGGCAGGAACTACATGGAAAGGTGGCGCGAGCCATAGAGAGCCTGGACCCGAAGAATGCGGCAGAACATCCTGAGCTGCTTGCCCAGCATTTTGCAGAGGCCGGCATGTTTGGGCGGGCGGCCGACTGCTGGCTCGCTGCCGGACGTAACGTTGCAAAGACTTGGGCCAAGGTCGAGGCAGCCAACATGTTCGCGATGGGCCTGGCTTGTCTCGATCGGTTGCCGGCTTCGCGGGAGCGCAGCGAAAAGGCCCTGTGCTTCGAACTTAAGCGAGGGGATGTCCTATACGCCACGTTCGGATATGTGACGCGCGAGGGTAGTACAGCGTATCGCAACGCCATGCGTCTCAGCAAGGAGCTCGGCGACTCGGAGGCGCTGATCAGCGCTCTGGACGGATTGTTCGGCACTGCCTTCAACTCGGCTCGTTTCACCGATGCCGAATGGGCTAGCGACCAGCTGATCGAAATTGGCAAAAAAAGCAACAACCTCAGAGCGCGCGTTCTCGGCCTGCAGTTCAAAGGCATGAGCGTCTTTTGCGGCGGCAACTTCAGGGGCGCCCGCCGATATCTTGAACGGTCGCTCGGCCATGAGGCACAGGCCGAGTTGGTCGGCAGCGATTTCCCGAGCATGGCTTATCTATATCTATCTTGGACAATGCACATTCTTGGTCACCCACGGCAGGCCTTCGAGCACTACAGCAAGGCGGAAGCCGTAACGCGCAAGCAAGCCGCGGCCCGGGTTGAGCGATGGGAATACAGGCTGTCTGCGTGCCTCGGTAACGGCTGTATATTGTTTGCCCTGCAGAACAACACTGCCAAACTGAAGCACGCGACTGAGGAGCTCGTTCCGCTGGCGCATGAGCATGGCCTCAAGCTTTGGGAAAATATGGGAAATTTCTTCAAAGGTTGGGCGATGGGCACTGACAATCATGATCCCGCTGGATTGCAGAGCATGCAGACCGTATGCGACGGGCTTGGAGAGCAGAAGATCGATAAGTCTTGCTACTTGGGACTGCTTGCGAGTGCTTATATTCAATCAGGCGATCTCGGAAAGGCCGTCACAGCGATTGAACAAGGGCTGGAACACGCCAGAAGCACCGGTGAGTACTATTTTGCCGCAGAACTCACTCGGCTTCGTGGCGAAGTCCAGCTGCAGCGCGCGGGCGACCCAGTAGATGCAGAGGCTTCTTTCCGGGAAGCAATGGATCTTGCGCGAGAGCAAGGTGCGAAAGCCTGGGAAATTAAGGCAACCCAGAGTTTGGCCTCACTTTTGACTTCGCTTGGGCGCCAGCGAGAAGTCGACAATCAGTTCGAACCGGTCATCACAAAGCTCGAGCGCAGCCCAAGGGGATGATATCCCGCCGCGTTGCCGGCTTCCATAGTTGTTGCCCGTATGAACACTCGCGAAAGCCTAATCTTTGCGGCCGAGATCGAGGGCGGTGGCATAACCCCAGCCGAGATCTTCCGGAAAAAACTGCTCGCTGCCCGTCCTCGTCCGAGGCGAGGTCGCAAACCAAGTGGATCCGATAGAGGACGGCTTGTCCAAAGTTCGAGTTGACCGTTTTCGGCATCGAGGAGACACTCGCAACCTACAGCAAGGCGGGAGGAAAACGATGGATGAGCCAAACCGCTGGCGCCAGATGGCAAGCGCTCCGAAAGACGGCAGTCGGATCCTCGTCACGATCCGCCCATCCGAACAGGGGCCAGCAGAAGTTGACCTCGCATATTGGTCGAATGGCGATCAGTTCGGTGCGGAAGGCTGGCGCGCCTCTGATTCCTCGCCAGGCCGGATCATCGAATATGCCGAGCCGGAAATCAAATGCTGGATGCCGATGCCCTCAGCCAATCTCAATCGCACCTCGATGCCCTCCCCTTGGGAAGGAGACGACGCCCAGGAGCTCGACGGGTCAGGGATTTGAGAACTCGCGCCGCCACTGCGAAGATTCGATACGCGGCGGGTGGCAAAATCCAATTGAGGACGGTCGGAGTCACCAACTCCGAGGCGCCGAAGATCGGAAGGGCGTTGCGGCCGATACGTCTTCCGCGCATGACGAGCTCTATGTGAACGACCGGGTATCCTATTGCGCTGCTTGGAGCATTTGGCACTGCGATACCAGTTCCGACGATGCTGCATTCAGCGCAAACCTTCCGCCTCGCGGATCCACCGCGATGTCCGCTTCTGGGAGGCGGCTAGGATGCAAGTTTTGGCCGGAATTGAGGGCGCCATGCTGACGCGGTCCAATGACCGCAATCGGCAGTGGGTTCAATTGATCGCCGCAACACACTCTGCAAATCTCTCCGCGGGCGTCTGATAAAGCAAGGTCTTCCTTGGACGTTCGTTGAGCTGCCTGGCGATTGCATTAAGCTGGGCTTGGCTATGTACGGACAGGTCAGTGGCGCGCGGTAGATATTGGCGCAGCAATCGATTGGTGTCCTCATTTGAGCCGCGCTGCCAGGGTGACCTGGGATCGCAGAAGTAAACTTCAACGTCAGCGGCTATTGCCAATCGTTGATGGTCAGCCAACTCCTTGCCCCGATCCCAGGTCAGTGATTTGTAGAGTTCGCCCGGCAGTTTCTGCGACTGCTTTATCAGCGCAGAGACCACGCTTTCGGTATCCTTATTTGCGACCTTGATCAGCATGACGTAGCGCGAGTGTCGCTCGACCAACGTTGCGATGTAACTGTTCTTCGACCCGCCGATAAGATCGCCCTCCCAGTGACCGGGAACTGCACGGTCTTCAGCGGACGCAGGTCTCTCGCTTATGGAAATCGCGTCCCTGATCTGGCCTAAGCCACTTCGTTTCATGCTGGCGTGCCGGGAACGACGGATTGTTCGGCTTGCCCTGAGGTGTTCAAGCAATTCTTTCTTCAGCACCCCGCGGGCTTGGATATACAGGCTGCGATAGATCGTTTCGTGCCACACCTGTTTGAGTGGCTCCCCTGGGTAAGTGCGCTTGAGCCAGCCAGCAATCTGCTCTGGCGACCATCTCCGGTTTAGCTTGGCAGACACTGTGCGGGCCAAGGACGCATAGCAAGCCAGCTTGCATGTCTTGGGACGCAAAGAGCGATCCCAGGCAGCCTGGTCTGAGCGTGCGGCCCGATACCGGTCAACTCCGCCATTGCGACGAACTTCACGGCTGATCGTAGATGGAGATCGGCCCAATGTGTAGGCAATCGATCGTAGGGAACGTTGGCTGCTCAGCCCGCGGGATATTTCCTCGCGCTCATCCAGACTAAGTGCCTTCGCCGCGCGCCGCCGCTCGGCTGGGCGTATCCCACCGGTCGGCGAGATAACTGAAAATACCGATGACGATCCTCGATCAAAAAGACGACCGATCGACTTCATCGACTCGCCAGCCTGCCAACGGTCCCAGATTTCCGATCGTTGAGCAGCAGAAAGATACAGGCGACTGCGACGCTTCATGTCCACACTCCTCTTTAGCAAAAGAATAGTGTGTTGCGTCCATCCCTTGAGCCCACCGCCCAAAGCGGACCTTACTATTGCGGAAGCCGGTAAACTGAAACGTGTGATCTGGATGACGCAGTAAACGGAGTGCCGATCCAATCACCATGACGGCTTTCTAATCTAAATCCGGCGATTTGAGCCATTAGGTCAAGCTCAGAGGGCCAGATGTGTCGATGCGGCGACCGGAAGAGACGGGCCTCCTTTGCCGTCGCGGAAGTTGAAATGGTGCGAAACGACGTGCTGGGCGACAGGGTCGCATGTGTCGATGAGCATGTATCCGTCATGCGACTGCCCGATAACAGCTTGTGGATCAGACCGATGCGGAATGGTCGGAACCCAAAGTTCGATGACGAACCGTCCGCCCGGACGAAGGTGCCGCGCGGCATTATGGAAGCACTCGACCTGTTCTTGCTGGGACATAACGTTCGAGATGCCATTAAAGACCAAGTATACCAGATTGAATTGTCCGGGCACGGTCGCCATAGTCATATCGCCAAGCACCACAGGGATGTCATTCTCGCTCACCTTCGTGCGCAACTGCCGAAGCATTGCTGGCGCGAGTTCGATACCACTGACGGATATGCCCTTTTCAGAGAGCGGGATGGCTACTCGGCCGGTGCCAATCGCAAGCTCCAAAGCTGTACCGCCCTCCGCGAGAGAGGTAAGTCGGTCGACGGCGGGATCGAGAACTTCAGGAGCGAACATCCCGGTTCCCGGCGTATCATAACTTTCGGCCGCTTCGACATCCCATAAATCCTCGTGCTTCATGAAAACCCTCCATTTCATGAAGCCTTAGCACCGGACATTTGACATGTCAGCTGTTGATGCTGTGGACGGCTCCTCCGCCGGCATCGCGATGTGCCAAGATTGCGGTGTTGCTAGGAACCGCATGGGAGGAGCCATCCATGGAAGAGATTACCACGATTGGACTCGACATTGCTAAGTCGGTGTTCCAGGTGCACGCCATTTCCGCAACCGGCACGGCCGTCGTTCGCCGACCACTGAAGCGCCGTTATATTGCTCAGTTCTTTGCAGGCCTTAAACCGTGCCTGATTGGCATGGAAGCCTGTGCGACTGCCCACCATTGGGGGCGAGAGCTGACGAAGCTCGGTCACGAGGTGCGGCTCATGCCGCCCCGCTATGTGAAGCCGTACGTGAAGCGCAACAAGAACGATGCGGCTGATGCCGAAGCCATATGCGAAGCGGTGATGCGACCGAACATGCGCTTTGTCCCGATCAAGACAGTGGACCAGCAGTCGATCCTGATGCTTCATCGTACCCGTATGCTGTTCATTCGCCAGCGCACGATGACGATCAATGCTGTCCGCGCCCATCTTGCCGAGTTCGGCATCGTCGCGGGCGTCGGGCGCAATGGGCTGCAGGCACTTCTTGATCTTATCCGGAAGGGCGAAAAGACTGAGATACCGGCAGAGGCGTACCTATGTCTCGCAGCACTGGCAGATCAAGTTGACTTGCTGAAGCAGCGCATATTGGACATGGATCGGCGGATTTTGAAATGGCATCGCGCCAACGATCTCAGCCGCAAGCTCGAAGCAATTCCAGGCGTTGGCCCCCTGGTGGCAACGGCGTTGGCGGCCAGCGTCCCCGATCCAACCGTCTTTCGCTCAGGTCGTGATCTGAGTGCCTGGATCGGGTTGGTACCCAAGCAAAACTCGAGCGGCGGCAAGGAGAAGCTTGGAGGCATCAGCAAGGCCGGAAACCGATACCTCCGGCAATTGTTGGTCGTCGGCGCGTTGGCGGTGATCAAGCGAGCGAAGCTATTGGGTCATACTCGCCACCCCTGGCTCGTCAACCTCATGGAGCGCCGGTCCTCGAAAGTGGTGGCGGTAGCGCTCGCCAACAAGATGGCGCGGGTTGCCTGGGCAATGATGAGCCGTAACGAACCCTATCGAATAACACCGGTCCTAGCCGGAGCCTGAAAACACGACGCTATGTCGTGAACGTCGTTGGTAAAGAGCAGGAGACTTATAACGCACCTATGCCAGTCGGCCCAAGGAAAGGGACAACCCACTATGCGCCAGGCGCTTCGAGCGCGAGCTATTGACCGGGACCCAATCTGCGGAGAGCATTATGGCCAGCGGCCCTGTTCTGCGCCGCATTCAAAGGCCGGACACATGGCAGCTCCGACCAGCAGCGTGCAAAAAGTCAAAAACCTCTTGCCAACCCGGAGCCGTCCACACATGGCGCTTTGCAGCCAAGTGCGGTCTGAGCTCGCCCGTGAAGAAGGCGGTGTTCCTCAGAGCCTACAGCATGTGGAACTGGCGGCAAAAAAGGTGACCGCGCGGCACCAGCACGAGGCAATGCCAAAAAGCGCCCCAGCGCACGGCCGGAGCCTCCGGCCCGACCTCCCAAAGGCTTGATCTCAAGCCATCTTTGAAACATGCCCGCGCTTCGCGCCGGACGCCTAAATCCGCAGCTCAAGGCTCACACAAGTGGTTAGGCAGCGAGTCTGCGAGAAACGCCGACCGCCCTTCAAATGCTTGACCCCGGATACCGGATCAGTTGAGGTGAAATACTTCAGCTAGAAACATCTTGACGGCTGCTTGTGCCGCCTCAGCCGCGACTTTGTCGTAACCCACGGTCGAACCGAGTGCCACACAAGCATCATCGTAGCTGAAGGGCTTGCCAGTCTCGACGTTCAGTATCTTGCCGTCTTCTTCGCGGCGCTGACAGTTGCGCGAAGTTTGTGCGTTTTCAACCAAACCCGGTCGTACATCACGATTATCAAATCCGTGGTGCGCTCCGGGATATTCGGTCATCACAGCGTCTTTTCCCGTGGCGGCGAGGCGCGCAATGTAGTCGCGGCAGGTCGTAGCCAGGGTCGTGTCGTCCGCCGCGCCATGGAATTCGCGGATCGGTGCGTCAGCGATGTCGAGTTCGCCGATGAACTGAATGTTGCAGGCAGGATAGAACGACACATGCGCGGCGATAGGCGCCTTTGTCGACCCATAAAGCGTTTGAAAGCGCCGCATGCTTGTGTAGAGCGCAGCGGAGGCACCACGCGAGAAGCCCATCACGGCGATGCGGGAAGGATCAATACGCGGGTGACCGGCGAGCACGTCGACGGCGCGATAGGTGTCGTAGAACTGTGCGAGGAAGCTCAGCCGCGACTGATCTGTTTCAACCTCCTCTATGCCTCGGCCGCCGAAGCTGTCGAGGCGGAATGTCGCAATTCCCATTCCGTTGAGAAGCGCGCTCCATCGGGAACTCGTGACACTTGTCGCTTCACCGGAGCCGTGGAGTAGAATGACAGCCGGAAGATGCTCGTTCCAACCGGGAAACCGAAGCTCGCCCGTGAGCGTAACAGCAACGCCGTTCGCCGTGTCGCCCCGCAGGAACTGCTCGTCCGTCAAGGTGAGCGACGGTACGTTCAACGTCTCATCGGGGGGAAATTTTGGCTGGGTTTCTCCCGAGGCCGCCGCCGACAGGGAGAGGCCCACGATAACAAGATGGGCGGCGAAGGTATGAAATCGTCCCATGTAAGCACCCCGCTCACGATGGTTAACTTAACACGTTACGCCGCCAAACCATACCGTTCTCCCTCGTACTATGTTGGACCGGCGGGACCGGCCATTCAGCAAGAGGTTTTGAGGTGGGAAGAGTCGTTCACTCGGTATGTGGTGGATTTGCATCGGGCTGAAATCGTCGGTGCGATCCCCAAAATCGATCTTTGTAGTTTTCGGCACCCTCTGGGATGGAACCTTAGCTCGGGGTGTGCGCACGCAAGCATCCGATTGAAAACGGCGCAGCCGATGGCAACCTCGCTCTGTTGCGCTCCGAAGGTTCGTGCGCGCAATCGGCCACCGATGATCGACTTGTAGCGACCGATCGCGGCCTCGACCAGCGAACGCTTGCCGTAGCCAGTCGCAGTCTGCCACTTCATTCGTCCGTCCGTGTTGATCGCCGCGATATGTTGGTCTCGTTGAGTAGGGGGCTCGGTGTCCGGCCTTTCCACCGCGTTGGCGCGGGGCGGAATGACAACGGCAGCATCGACGCTGTGCTTGACGACGGCGTCGTAAGTCGGGTTACCGTCATAGGCTCCATCGGCCGTGAACTGACCGATCTGAGCGTCGATCTGGTCGAGTAGCGGCTCCACCTGCGAGGCATCACCAGCGTCTTGGTCGGTCATGACATGGGCGATGGTCTCGCCGCTGTCGGCATCCAGCGCCAGATGCAACTTCCGCCAACTGCGACGAGATCTGGCACCGTGCTTCTCCTCCAACCACTGGCCCGCGCCGTAGACTTCAAGCCCGGTGCTGTCGATGAGGACGTGCACAGGCCCTTCTGCTGAAACGGAGCGGCCTCGCCGTCTGTCAAATGATCGACCCCTCCGTGCCCGTCGGCTCAGCGTCGTGTGATCGGGGACGGCGAGATCCAGTCCCATCAGTTTCAGCACCGATGCCAGCAAACCCTCCGTCTGGCGCAGCCGCAAGCCGAACACCAGGCCCAGCGTCAGAGCGGTCTCGATCGCAAGATCGGAATAGCGGGTTGACCGCCGCGCATCGTCCGCTTCGTTGCAAAAAAACCAACTATTGCACTTGCCGCTCACCTACGCCAACGCAATTAACGATCCGCGCACCAAGGTAGCTATTTGCAGCTATCCGGCACCGCGCGTGTCTTTATGTTTCGATTCTTTCGCGGTTTAAAGCCGAGGAGCAGTGTTCTCAGCTCGGGCTCACTGACGCGTCTGGCCGCTTCCTCGGGGCTGACCCACTCAAGCATCCGCTGCCCCTTCTCCTTGAAGTATTTTTTCTTCTCAGCCATCCTGATCTGAAAGACATCTACCATGCATGGTACAAGCTCCTGGCCGTCTAGCACCTTCAAGTATGTGTAACGACCGACTGGCCGCTTTTTCACTTCTCCACGTATCCCTGCTTCTTCCCACGCTTCCGTGGCTGCAGCTTCAAACGGCTTTTTCCCCTCGATGGGCCACCCCTTGGGGATGATCCACCGGCCGCTGTCTCTCGACGTTATGAGAAGAACCTCTATCCCAGATGCATCGCGTTTGTCGCGAAAGCACAGTGCCGCGTATTGCTGCGGGAACCGCCCTGCAAATAGCTTATCGGGGACTGTGGCCAATTGCCGAAGAAGAGCACGTGGCTCCTGTGCCTGCCGTTTGCGAGGTTTTTTCGCCATAAGATTAAGCCTGACCGCGGTTTCCCATTGCCCCGACCGCCTGCGGGCATTTATGACACATTTATGACAATCACGCGGAGCCTGGAAGCTACTTTTCATGATGGACATTTTTCGTAAGCTGATGCCGCGGGAGGATAGTTTCTTTGATATGTTTTCTAAGCATTCGAAGACCGTCGTCAGTGCTGCGGGAGCTTTGCGCGACCTTCTGAACGGCACGGACGTGGATCAAAATTGCCGGCGCATCATCACCCTTGAGAACGAAGCCGACGACATTACACGCGAGGTGTTGCTCGCGGTCAGGCGCAGCTTCATTACACCGTTCGACCGTGGTGACATCAAGGACCTTATCCAGTCGATGGACGATGCCATCGATATGATGCACAAGACGGTCAAGACCATCCGGCTGTTCGAGCAATCGAGCTTCGATCCGCTGATGCAGCAGATGGGCGAGGAGATCGTCAAGGCGGCAAACCTCATTGCAGAAGCAGTTTCGCTTCTCAACAAGGTTGGCACGAACGCGCAACGCCTCTCTACCATTGCGGAAGAGGTCACTCGCGTGGAGGGCCGGGCCGATGAACTCCACGACGAAGGCCTGAAAGACCTGTTCAGGCGCCATGGGGCCAAGGGAGACGCCATGGCCTATCTGATCGGCAGTGAGATCTACGGCGAACTCGAAAAAGTCGTCGACCGGTTCGAAGACGTCGCCAATGAGATTAGCGGCATTGTCATCGAGAACGTTTGATGGACGTTTCGTTAGCTTTGCCACTCCTCGTTGGCTTGATCGTCGTTGCGCTATTCTTCGACTTTCTGAACGGCTTGCATGACGCGGCCAACTCCATTGCGACCATCGTGTCTACACGTGTGCTTCGCCCCCAATACGCCGTCTTATGGGCAGCGTTCTTCAATTTCATCGCTTTCGCGTTCTTCGGTCTTCATGTGGCAGAGACGGTTGGAACGGGCATCATTGATCCCGTCATTGTTTCTCCGCAGGTGATCTTTGCGGCCTTGATGGGTGCAATCGTTTGGAACATCGTCACCTGGATTTTCGGTCTTCCTTCCAGTTCATCGCATGCGCTGGTTGGCGGTCTCGTCGGTGCAGGCTGGGCGAAAGTGGGTTTCGGTTCAATTGTCTGGGGCGGCTTCCTGAAAACAGTCGGAGCGATTTTCTTCTCTCCGGCTGTCGGCTTCTTCCTTGCATTGCTACTAGTACTTCTCGTTTCCTGGCTCTTTGTACGGCAAACGCCATTCGCCGTGGATCGCACGTTCCGCATCTTGCAGTTCGTGTCCGCCTCCCTCTATTCGCTCGGGCATGGCGGCAATGATGCGCAGAAGACGATGGGCATCATTGCCGTATTGCTGTTCAGCCAAGGTTACTTGGGTTCGGAATTCCGCGTGCCGTTCTGGGTGGTGATCGCTTGCCAGTCTGCGATGGCACTTGGCACGCTCTTCGGCGGCTGGCGCATCGTCCACACAATGGGGTCGAAAATCACGCGCCTTAATCCAATGCAGGGGTTCTGCGCCGAAACAGGTGGAGCATTGACGCTGTTTGGTGCCACGTGGCTTGGCATCCCGGTTTCGACAACACATACCATTACCGGCGCGATTGTTGGCGTTGGGGCGGCGCGGCGGTTGTCAGCCGTGAGGTGGGGATTGGCCGGCAATATCGTGATTGCGTGGATCATCACGATGCCTGCCGCTGCCACGATTTCGGCACTCTTCTATAGCCTCACAAGCCTTTTCAGTTAGGACGTCTTCGACGCCTGAGGCTGTCACCCCAAGACAGCGCCATGACAAGCCACGGCGCTATCCCCAAAATCCAACCCCTGGCGCCGTGGTTCATGGAAGCAGGCTCTGGGGCGGCCTTCTGCAGCCCGCAGCGCTGGTCGTCTTCTTCGGCTAATGCCCACGCGCCGCAGGTCTGGAACATTCGCAAAATCTGCTCGTTGTACCTTCGGGATCGTGTGGCACGGGTTACTGTTTGCCCCTTCCTTGCCCTCGGAAGGTCGCGCGATCCTCATTGCCCCGTTTCCGCAGGGCTTCTTTTTGATCGTACGGCAGCGTACTGGAATCCAAGGCCCGTCCGCTCGTTGATTCGATGGATTGCGCCGTTGGCATCGCTGCCAGCGCATCCAGCCAGCCACACTGGCGACCTGAGCCCGTAACGACTCTCCACAGCACGCGGGGTTTCTTTTTGTCCGTCGGTCCCGCGCGTTTCCCAATGACCTGACCCGCTCCGGCGGGCTTTTTATGGAACATTACGGAACCAGCCTTGTTTAGCACAATTCGGCCGCGTGGCAGTTCCTCCTGTTCAACCGGATGACACCCCTCTCCGGGTGCCGCGTGGTCAATCCTGCGCTGAATGGCAGGGGATCCATGACGCGCGGCAAGGGCTCGCTTTCCGTAGGGGCGGGCCCTTCGATCCTAACCCTAATTGATTATTGACCAGCAGGCTCCCCGGAGCTTTAGTTTTAGGCGCTGGAGCCCCAAAGCACAGCGCCGTGACGGCCCCGTTACCCAATATCCGAGGCCGCCATTAGACCAGGGGCTCGCTATCTTTGACCCTTTGGACGAGCCCCTTGGTCATATTTCCAAGTCTGGTGCGACGGCCCTGTCTGCCCCGCAGAGAGAGCCGCTGGCGGCCGGTGTGACCGATGCGCTCCGGACGCACTCGGTAGTTTGGCGGCGGTGTTGGACGCTCTCCGCTGATGGCTAAGCGCACGCCACCGACGGGAACAATGGGCAGCC
>NZ_JBNDHS010000114.1:0-17156 GCF_056755095.1 Rhizobium sp. SVR5-9E
TCCATGGAGAGCGCGCTCTTGGTGTTGGTTGTGCCGCTTGTCGTTGCGCTGTTGCTGGCGAGTGATACGGTCTTCTTGCCAAAAACGCTCATCAGGGGTGTCAAGCCCATGTCGTACGAAGCGTTTACGCTGACATTGTAGCCCTTGCCGGTAGCCGTCGTGGTCGTTGTCACGGTTACGTTGGTTTTGTTCCTGAGGGACGCAGCGTCACTGCCACTTAGGTAGTTGGCCATTTGGCCGACAACAAAATCCTTGGCTAGCGCCTCGGCGGCCGTACTGTCGGCGACCTTGCCATCCGCAAGGGCGGTCGCGGCGGCGAGTGCTGCTGCATCGGACGCTTCCTGAAGCTGGCGCTGCTGCAAGATCATATTGGAAAAATCGATGGCGAGCCCAGCCGTGCCGATCAGAACCGGGATGACGATAGCAGTCACCATTCCGAAATTTCCGGAACGATCACGCAGTATGTGGCGACCGCTGGCGAGAAGCGAAGATAAGGCAGACATCATGTCACCCGAAAGCAAGAGGAACATTGTGTCTCAACGCTTACAGGATGGTTGTTACCGAGGGTTTTAAAACAGTCGCTAAAATTAGAGGGAACGGACGATTTCGATACATGATCTATTGCTTTTGCGGGATGGCCTTCTTGCGAAACACATCTTCGGTGGTTTGGTGCATTAACACCTATGGTGGATTCATGCAGGCGATCACTGGATCGGAATGACGTCGACCGCCTGCACGGAGCGATGATTGCCGGAGCTCTTCAACACGCCGATGACGGGGGCGACGTCGGAATAATCGCGGCCGTAGGCGACGACGATGTGGTCAGTGCCAGCGGGCATGTCGTTTGTCGGGTCCAGTTCGATCCAGCCCAGCGTCGCGCCGCACCAGACGCGAACCCAGGCGTGCATTGCGTCGGCGCCTTCGAGCCGCTCCTTGCCGGGCGGCGGGATGGTTCGCAGGAAACCGGAGACATAGCCCGCCGGGATGCCGAGGCTGCGGAGCGCCACGATCATCACATGGGTGAAATCCTGGCAGACCCCGCGTTTAAGTTCGAAAGCCTCGAGCGGCGTGGAATCCACCGTCGTTGCTTCCGGGTCGTAGGTGAAATCTTTGTTGATACGGGTGCATAATGCATTGGCGATCTGGAGAACGGTGAGGCCGGGCAGAGCGCAGCTTCTGGCGTAGTCGGAGATGGCGCGGGTTTCGACGAGGCGCGGGCTGTTGCCAAGGAAGTGGTGTGGCGACTCGGGTTGGAGCGACCAAACGTCGGCGATTTCTTGCGGCAGGTCGGCAAGAGCCGGCGAGAAATCGGCGGCGATGGAATGGCTGTCGACCTGGACGCGTGCCTGCATACGGATGTCCAGACTATCGTGCGGCAACCGCAGCCGGAAGGAGGTTGCAGGATGGCGGAAGAAGTCGGTGAAGTGCGATTGCTCGTCCGGCGTGGGGGAAATGGTGATCGAGCCTGCAACCAGGCGCTGGCGGTCAGGCAGCGAAAGCGGCATCAGCCGCATAATATGACGCGCTCCCGAGGCGGGCGTGTCGTAGGTGTATCCCATGTGCAGGGTTAGATCGTAGAGCACCGCGGTCACCCTAGGTAGGTCTGGGCAAGAAGGTCGGATAGCTGCTTCAGCTCACGTTCCATCTTTTTGTAGATCTCGCTCGTCATCGCCTCCGGCGTCATGACGGCAAGGCCGGAATGCAGGCGCATGGTTTCGCGGTAAAATGCCGACATCTGCCCGTTGACGAAGGCGTTCGGCAGTTGCTCGGCCTCGCGGTGGATTTCGTTCATCTGAAAGAGAACTGAACGCGGGTTGAGCGGATCGAGCGCCAGAAGGTCGGTGACTGTCAGGCGGGCCGTATTGACGTTGTACCGGCGCCGGTGGGTCATGACGCTGTCGCCGATTTCGAGCAGCATGTCCAGCGCGCCATCCGGGGCATCGGGTCCCGACATGTAGCCGAGAAGGCGCGTCATGTGCAGGCCGCGTTCGATGTAGCGTCCAAGCGAAAGAAAACGCCAGCCGGTGAAGCGATACATGTTTTCGTGCACGAGACCGGCGAAGCCCGCAAGCTTGCGCAACAGGATGGTCATGGCATGGCTGGCGTCGTCGCCGGCTGTGACGGTGGCGTGAAAGCGGCGCGCGGTCTTGGCAAGATCGTTGAGCGCCAGCCAGCCGTCAGGCGAGAAGCGATCGCGTATGTTGCTGGCGGAATAGACGGCGCTCTCGATGTTGCGCAGCAGCGTTTCCGGCACGGGCTCATCCGTGTCGATGTCGACGCCGACGAGGTATTTCGAAACGTCGGCCAGCAGCGGCTGGCTCGGATCAGCGGCCTCGGCGTAGCGGGCATGCCAGGCGCGAAGGATGCGAAGCGCGCCTTCAGCACGCTCGATATAACGGCCGAGCCAGAAGAGATTGTCGGCCGCCCGGCTTGGCAGGCTGCCCGGCATATTGCGGGTGAAGCTTCCTTCCGCGGGCAGCAAGGTATGGCGCTCGACCGGTTTGTCGCTGACAATCCAGACGTCCGCCGCCGCCCCGCCCGCCTGCATTGCGATCGCGGCTACGTCATCGCCGGAGCCAATGCGGGCGAAGCCGCCCGGCATGATCTGCCAGCCACGGGCGGTACGGGCGGCGAAGACGCGCAGCGACATCGGCCGCGGCGTCAGCTTGCCGTCGACCCAGGCCGGTGTGGTGGAAAGCGTGACGACTTCCTGGCCGACGAGTTTCGGGCCATCGGAATTCAGCCAGTCGGTAATCGAATCCTTTGCCGCCGAGCGGAGTGAGGAGCCCAGAACGGACTCACCGCGATCATCGAAGAAGGGGGCGCGCGAATAGGCGGGTCCGATCACCATCTTCTCGATATTTCTTGCGACGTGTTCGCGTTCTTCTTTCTGGCCGCACCACCACGTGGCGATCGATGGCAGCTTCAGCTTCTCTCCAAATAACCGGTGGCAGATCGTCGGCATGAAGGCGAGCAGGGCGCGGGTCTCGAGGATTCCGGTCCCGAGCGCGTTGACGATCGTCACCGATTCTGCGCGAAGCGCCTCGACCAGGCCTGGAGTGCCGATGCGCGAATTCTGGTCGAGTTCCAGCGGATCGGCATAGGCGGAATCGAGGCGGCGCCAGAGCACGCCGATCGGCTTCAGGCCGGCGACCGTACGCACCATGACGCGGCCATTGACCACCGCGAGATCCTCGCCTTCGAGCAGCATGAAGCCGAGATATCGGGCGATATAGGCGTGTTCATAGTAGGTCTCGTTTGCCGGGCCGGGGGTCAGAACGCCGATGCGATCATCACCGGAGTGCTTCATGGTCTGCAACGCGTCGCGGAAGCCGCCGAAGAACGAGGCGAGACGGTGAACAGGGGTCTCGGCATAGATGTCAGAGAAGGCGCGCGTCGTGGCAACCCGGTTTTCGAGCGCGAAGCCTGCGCCTGAGGGCGCCTGCGTGCGATCGGCGAGAACCCACCAGTCTCCATCCGGTCCGCGGCCGATCTCGAAGGCACAGAAATGCAGGTAATGACCGGAGGCCGGCTTTATGCCTGCGAGCGGGCGCTGGAATTCCGGATTGGAGGCGATCAGGCCGGGCGGCAGGTATCCCTCTTCCACCAGTTTGTTGTCGCTATAGATATCGGCGATAATCGCTTCAAGCAGATCGGCGCGCTGCACGAGGCCGGCGGAAAGTGCCTGCCATTCACGCTCGTCGATCAAGACCGGAATGTGCGACAGCGGCCAGGAGCGCTCGCCGGTGCCCTTGCTGCCATAAGCGCGGTAGAACACACCGGCATCGCGGAGATAGCGGTCGGCCCGGGCGAAGCGCTCGGTCAGCTCATTTGGCGGAATTTCCCCGAAGCTTGCAAGGAAGCGCTGCCAGACGGGACGAATGGCGCCGTTGTTATCGACCATCTCATCGGCAGCGCTAGGGAGCGGCGCATAGCCGAAGACTGCCTCGTTGCCGGCACGATCGCGAATCTCGCTCTTGCGTTTTTCCGTTGCCGGTTTCTTGCCCATTCACTCTAGCTCTTCAAATGCCCGCCGAGGGAATAGTGTGCAATGCAGCGATGGAAAGCAAGGCGAAACGGCTAACGCAGCGAAGCCATTACGACACTCTTGCGAAAGCCACCGCGGCTTTGAGACCGTCGCCAGCTGAACCCGGCAAAAGCGTGAGCTTTGCATTGAAAAGGTTGGCTATTTCTTCAACGATCGGCAGGCCGAGACCGGCGCCGGGCGTGCCCGACTCGTTGCCGCGCGAGAAGCGGCGGCGCACCGCTTCAAGCTTCTCCGGTGCGATTCCGGGACCATTGTCTTCGACCTCGAGGCGCACGGTCTCGCTATCCTGCGCAATTCGCACGGTAACCTCAGCGCCTTTGCCGGCATAGGCGATGGCGTTGCCCGCAAGATTGCGCAATAGCTCACCGATCAGGAGGGGCTCGGCGCGGATTATTGCTGGTCCATCGCCCTCAAAGCCCAGGTCGATACCAGCCTCGGCGGCTGCGGGGATCAGCTCGCCCGTGATCTCCTGGGCAATTGCGGTAACATCCATCGTAGAGGCGGCCAGGGCCTCCTTGGCCGTTGCCGCATCGATCTTTGCCATCAACAGAAGCTGCGCGAGGATGCGCTCGGCATGCGCAACGGCCTGGTCGCCCTTTAACGCCGAATCTTGCGCTTCAGCCAGCGTTCCCGCACGGGAGGAGAGCGCAAGCTGGGTTCGGATGATTGCAAGCGGCGTGCGCAACTGGTGGCTCGCATTGCCGGTGAAATTCCGCAGCGCTTCAAGGGCCGATTGCAGGCGCACCATGAAGCTGTTCACCGTATCAACCAGCGGCTGAACTTCGCTCGGCACCGCTTGCTCGATGGGATGCAGGTCATCCGGGCTGCGCTCGCCGATCGCGTCCCGCAGCTTGTAGAGCGGGCGGAGCGCCACCGTGACCGAGATCCAGACGATCACAGCCGCTCCGGCAATCATGAAGCCTAGACGAAGCGCCGAGCGAAAGAGAATCGCCTGCGCCAGATGACGGCGAGCAAGTGTCGTTTCCGCTACGGTGACGGCAAAGGGAACCGAGCGGATGCCGGTCGAGGCGGAGCGCTGCAGCGTCGCGACACGGATCGGCTCGCCCTGGAACTTATCGTCGGCGAAGACAGCGCCTTCGCCTTTGGTCTCCTTGATAACCGGAAGCAACTGATAGCCGGTGATGAATTTTCCAGGCGGACCGTCGACACGGTAGAACACCCGGTCCTGAGCGGCGGATGTCAGCATTTCCAGCGCGACATAGGGAATATCCACCTCAAGCGAGCCGTCTTCGGCCACGACCACGCGTTCGGCAATGGCAAGTGCCGAACCGGCGAGGACACGGTCGGAAACGATGTTGGAGGTACCAACCGCCTCCCGATATGTGTCGGCAAGGGCCAGCATGCCGATGATGGCCGTGGAGATGAGCAGCCAGAAGAGCAGCCGGCGCCTGAGCGAATAGGCGGCTTTCATGAAACCTCGGATAGCTTGTCGAGGTAGTAGCCGATGCCGCGCGCGGTTTTTACGGTCAGTCCATGCGGCGCAAGGCGCTTGCGGAGCCGGCTGACATATTGCTCGATCGCATTGGCGGAAATGTCGTCGTCGAAGGCGGTCAGCGACTGTATGATCGCCTCCTTGGCAACGACCTTGCCGGCACGCATGAAGAGGATTTCGAGCAATCCGAGTTCGCGGGCGGGTATGTCAAGCTGTGTGCCGCCAACGGAGAAGGTGCGGGACTTGAGGTCGAATGAAACGCAGCCGTACATCACCGTCGCCGAATGCAAACCGGCCTGGCGTCGGAGCAGCACGCGGACACGTGCCTCGAATTCGCCGATGTCGAAGGGCTTGATGAGGTAATCGTCAGCGCCGAGATCGAGCCCCTTGACCCGCTCCTCCGGCGCTCCCCGTGCGGTCAGAATCAAGACTGCAGCCTGGTTCTGGCGTGCGCGCATGTTGCGCAACACTTCCAGCCCGTCCATTTCCGGCAGGTTGAGGTCAAGGATCACGAGATCGAAATGTTCGGCCGCAATGACCGCATTAGCGGATGCGCCGTCATGGACGACATCCACGGCATGTCCCGTACCGCGCAAGATCGCAGACAGGCCATCGGCCAGGGCGATATTGTCTTCGGTGAGGAGAATGCGCACGGACGGATTCCTGATTATCCAGCAGAGATTAACCCCCGTGGAGGGCGATGTCATCAGCAGCAAGACCCGACGGGTGAAATCATCAGCGCATCAGAGGATTCATATTTGACAATGTTGCTGCAGACGCAAACGACCCGGCCGCATCCGTCGTGCTTGCCCGGCGAGGCGCTGTGATGCATTCTCCCGGCATGAGGAGCCTTCTTGTTCTGCTACTTCTGCTCTGTCCCGGTTTGGCGGCGGCAGACCAGACCTTTTACGCTGCGAAATCCGGCAAGGCCGATGCGCGGGTGCTGACAGTCTATTCGTCGCTCGACGAACCGCTGGCCCAGCCGATGATCCACGGCTTTCAACAGGCCAATCCTGACATAGCTGTACGCTATGAAGACATGCTCACCGGCGAGATCTATGACAGGATCGTGCGGGAGACGGATGCCGGAAAGAAGACGGCGGATTTCGCCTTTTCCTCGGCGATGGACCTGCAGGTGAAGCTTTCCAACGATGGATATGCGCAGGTCAGTAATTTGCCGATGAGCGGGCTGTGGCCGAAATGGGCAAACTGGCGGAACACGGCTTATGCGCTGACCTTCGAGCCGGCGGTCTTCGTCTATCACAAGCCGAGCTTCGCGCATGAGCCGGTGCCAAGTTCGCGGGCGGAATTCGTCGACTATCTGAAGAGCAAAGGCAATGCGGTCTATGGGCGGATAGGCACCTACGACATCGAGCGCTCTGGCGTCGGTTTTCTCTTCATGGCCCGCGATCAGGAGCAGTTCGGGGATATCTGGTCGGTCATCAGGGCGATGGGAGCCGCAGGCGTCAAGCTTTATTCGACGAGTTCGGCAATCCTGGAACGGGTCGCCGATGGCCGCTTCGTGCTTGGTTACAACATCCTCGGCTCGTATGCCGCGGACTGGGCATCTCGCGACCCCAACGTCGGCATCGTGCTGCCGAAAGATTATACCGTCGTGATGTCGAGGATCGGGCTGGTACCGCAGGCGGCGGCTGAACCAGAGCTCGGGCGACTATATCTCTCCTTCTTCATGTCCAAGGAGGGGCAGACGATCATGGCCCGCGAACTGCAGATTCCCGCCGTCAGTCCTGAGGTCGCCGGCGAGAATACGGCGAACACGCTGCAGGAGCTTCTCGGGTCACAGCTCCGGCCCGTTCCGGTCAGTCCGGGCCTGATGGTCTATCTCGACCAGGTCAAGCGCGCGCGGCTCATCGCGCATTGGAACGAGGTGCTGCGGACCCAATAGGCACCGCAGGCTGCACAATTGCGGCAAAAAAGTGCCCGTCGCGGTGGATATGCCGTCGATGTCAGCTAAATGACAGCTTGTTGTGGTGCGTTTTCGGCACTTCTTCTCCGTGGAGGCGGAGAGTTGAAGTTTCGGGAGGAGTTTCCGTCGCTATTGCGGACAAGCATGTCCTTCGCAGGCAACGCTTCCCGATTCCGTTGAAGACATTACGCGGCACTCACCGCGATCATGGAGGACACATCGTGAAGCATACTTTCCTTGCCACGCTTTTCGCAGCCGCCATCGCGCTGCCGGCCTATTCGGCCGACTACACCATAATGGCGCCGGCCGCTCCTGGCGGCGGCTGGGACCAGACGGCCCGTTCGCTGCAGACAGTCCTGCAGCAGGAAGGCATTTCCGGCAATGTTCAGGTTCAGAACATTCCAGGCGCCGGCGGCACCATCGGGCTTGCTCAGTTCACCAGCCAGAACAGCGGCAATCCGAATGCACTGATCGTCGGCGGCTACGTCATGGTCGGCGCAATCCTGACCAACAAGTCGCCCATCACACTGAAGGACGTCACGCCGATCGCACGCCTGACCGGCGAGTATGAGGCAATCGTCGTTCCGGCAGCGTCGGACATCAAGACGCTGGGCGATCTCGTCGCCAAGCTGAAGGCGGAACCGGGTGCGGTGTCCTGGGGCGGCGGTTCGGCAGGCGGCACCGACCATATCGCTGTTGGCCTGATCGCCAAGGCGGCCGGCGTCGATCCGACGAAGATCAACTACGTCGCCTTCTCGGGCGGTGGCGAAGCGCTTGCGGCCATCCTTGGCGGCCAGGTGACGGCGGGCATTTCCGGCTACGGCGAATTCGAATCGCAGATCAAGGCCGGCCAGTTGCGCCTGCTCGCCGTATCGAGCGACAAGCGTATCGAAGGGATCGATGCGCCGACGCTGAAGGAAGCCGGGGTCGACGTCTCCGTGGAAAACTGGCGCATGGTTGCGGCTGCCCCCGGCCTCTCGGCTGATCAGACAGCTGCTATCACCGCCGATTTCGACAAGCTTTCCAAGTCGCCAGCCTGGCAGGAGGTCCTTAAGACCAAGGGCTGGCAGGACAGCTATCTCTCCGGCGACGCCTTCAAGGCGCAGCTTGAGAAGGACGTTGCGGCCACCGAAGGCATTCTCAAAGACATCGGACTGGTTCAATGAGCGTGGGTAAGTCCACTGTGGTCACGAAGCGCCGCCCCGACTGGGCGGCGCTGGTCATCGCCCTCTGTCTTTTATTGGTGGCCGGGGTCATCCTTTGGGACGTCTCGCATATGAGGACGATCGCCCAATATGCGCGCATGGGGCCGGCAACCGCTCCAACGGTCGTAGCACTCGGGCTGATCGGACTCGCAATCTGGACGGCGCTCGAGGCCTGGCGGGGCGACTTTCCCGAGCGCGAGAAGCAGGAACTGCCGCCGGTCGTGTGGATTGTCGCGGGTCTTGCCTGTCAGATGATCTTCTTGCGGATCGCCGGCTTCTCGATCGCGACCGGCCTTCTCTTCGCCCTGACGGCGCGTGGCTTCGGCAAGCGGCAGCTCTGGGTTTCGATCCCCGTCGGCATCGTCATTAGCTTCATCGTCTGGACGATCTTCTCGCAGCTGCTGAAACTGACGCTGCCTGCAGGTCCGCTCGAACATCTGTTCTTCTAGGTGCATTCATCATGAGCACTTTCGAATTCCTGTTCCAGGGTATCCTGGTCGCCATGCAGCCGATGAATCTGCTTTACGCATTGATCGGCGTTACGCTCGGCACCGCCGTTGGCGTCCTGCCGGGCATTGGTCCGGCATTGACGGTGGCGCTTCTGCTGCCGGTTACCTACAAGCTCGATCCGGGCGGATCGCTTATCATGTTCGCCGGCATCTACTACGGCGGCATGTATGGCGGGTCGACGACGTCCATTCTGTTGAATACGCCGGGCGAAAGCGCCTCGATCGTCACCGCCCTCGAAGGCAACAAGATGGCCCGCGCGGGCAGGGGCGGTCCGGCGCTCGCGACCGCCGCCATTGGCTCCTTCGTGGCCGGTCTTATTGCCACGCTTGGGCTTGCCTTCATCGCGCCCTATATCGTCAAGCTCGCGCTGGTTTTCGGTCCGCGTGAATATTTCGCGCTGATGGTTCTCGCCTTCGTCACCGTTTCCTCGGCTTTCGGAGATTCGGCGCTGAGGGGCCTCACCTCGCTCTTCGTCGGCTTTACGCTCGCGATGATCGGCATCGATCTGCAGACTGGCCAGGCTCGCCTCACCTTCGGCATTCCCGATCTGCTCGACGGCGTCGAGGTGACGACGCTCGCCGTTGCGATGTTCGCGATCGGGGAGGCGCTTTATATTGCCGCGCAGGGCAACCACGGCGAAGACACGGTTGAGGCCGTCAAGGGTTCGTTGTGGATGAGTGCGCAGGATTGGGCACGCTCCTGGAAGGCCTGGCTGCGAGGCACACTGATCGGCTTTCCGATCGGCGCCATGCCGGCCGGGGGCGCGGAAATCGGCACCTTCCTTTCCTATGCCGCCGAAAAGCGCCTGACCAAGCATCCCGAAGAGTTCGGCAACGGCGCCATTGAAGGCGTGGCGGGTCCGGAAGCCGCTAACAACGCCTCGGCGGCAGGGACGCTGGTTCCGCTTCTGACCCTTGGTCTGCCGACGACTGCCACAGCCGCAATCATGCTTGCCGGCTTCCAGCAATATGGCCTGCAGCCCGGCCCACTTCTGTTTGCCAATAATCCGCAAATTGTCTGGGGCCTGATCGCCAGCCTTTTGATTGCCAACGCGATGCTGCTGGTGCTGAACCTGCCGCTGATCGGGCTTTGGGTCCGCCTGCTGACCATTCCGAAGCCGTGGCTCTATGCCGGCATCCTGCTGTTTGCGACGCTCGGCACGATCGGCGCTAACCCCTCGGTCTTCGAACTTGGAATGCTGCTCGCCTTCGGCGTGCTCGGTTACATCATGCGGGTGTTCGGCTATCCGATCGCGCCGGCGATCGTCGGATTGATCCTCGGGCCGCTTGCGGAACAGCAGCTGCGCCGCGCGCTGGCCATCAGCCAAGGCGATGTGACGGCGCTTGTCATGTCGCCGATTGCCGCCGGCTTGTTGATCCTTGCGGCTGCCGCATTCCTTGTCCCGCTGATCCTGCGGTTGCGCGGCAGGGGTGAGGTTCTCTCGCAGCTTGCGGCAAGCGAAGACTAGGAAGCAACCCGACGACTCTGTCTTGCGGCCGGCCCCGAAACACGGACCGGCCGCTTGTTTTTGCATGGCTGGCCTGAATTTCCACGACTTGTGGAAAATGTTGCGGTGCACCATATACGGCGTGTCAACAACGAAGCTAAAGCGAGAAAGACAAATGTCCTCCTACCGTAAGTCCGTTCGTGAAGGTTTCTTCGGCCGCGCGTTCGCAGTCATTGGCGCAGCAACTGCTGTAAGCGCCGCATGTGAATCTGGCCGCCGTCCGAAGGCTCAGGACCTCAACGTCCTTGGTATCGATCCGAAGATCTTCGGCCATATCGGCCGCTAACAGCTCGGATCCAATCACACATGAAACAGCCCGCAACCGGTTGGTCGCGGGCTTTATTTTTGCTTGGACGGGCCGCCGCAGCGCACGAAACGCTGCGGGTTTGTGCGTCTCAGGCCTCCACCCGCTTCCTGGCCGGAACATGTGCTTCCGCCTCTGCATGGTCGTCGGGGCCATGGCGCTTGTTATGGCGGATCGAAGACCAGAGCGATATGCCGATCAGGGCTGCGCCGCCGAGACCGGTGATGACCTCTGGAATGTGGAAGAGGGTCTGGACGTACATGATGATCGCAAGGATCAAGATCGCGTAGAACGCGCCGTGTTCCAGGTATCGGTAGTGCGTCAGCGTTCCCTTTTCGACGAGCATGATCGTCATCGAGCGCACGTACATGGCACCGATGCCGAGACCAATGGCGATGATGAAGAGGTTCTGCGTCAGAGCGAAGGCGCCGATGACACCATCGAATGAGAAGCTTGCATCCAGCACCTCCAGATAGATGAACGCTCCGAGACCACCGCGCGCTGCCTCGGTCATCGCCTTCTGTGAAGCATCCAGCAGTCCGCCGATCACCTCGACCGCAAGGAATGTCAGAAGACCGTACATCGCGCTATAGACAAAGGTCGTCGCCTGATCGCCTTCGAGCAGTGAGGCGAAGACGATGATCAGCAGGAGAACGAAGGCGATTTCGATTCCCTTGATCGTCGCGCCGCGGGACATCAGCTTTTCAAGCGAGGCAATCCAATGGACGTCCTTCTCGTGATTGAAGAAGTACGAAAGGCCGACCATCAGGAGAAAAGTTCCGCCGAAGGCTGCGATCGGCAGATGGGCCTCGTGCATGATGCGCGCATATTCACCCGGTTGCCGCGCTGCAAGGATGAGCGCATCGATCGGGCCGATTTTCGCAGCAATCGCGACGATTGCCAGCGGGAAGATGATGCGCATGCCGAAGACGGCAATGACGATACCCCAGGTCAGGAACCGATGCTGCCAGACCGGCGTCATCTCCTTGAGCTTATTGGCGTTGACGATGGCGTTGTCGAATGAGAGGGAAATCTCCAGCACGGCCAGCACCGTGCAGATGAAGAAGACGCTCGCCATGCCGCCGATCGTGCCAGTGGACTGCCAGCCTAATAAAGCGCCCAGCGCAAGCCCGAGAGCCGTTACGATGAAGGCCCAGCGAAAATAGCCGAGCATGGATTTGTTGCGGATGGACTGTTTCATGGCCGCACCTCTTTGGTGCGGGCGTCGATCTTGAATGAGAGTGTGGTTGAGAAGTGCCGCACATCGCAAGGGACATGCGCGCAAGGCATTGTGAGCTTTTTCATGGAATGAAAATCCCGCCGGCTGTCTGCAGGCGGTACCGACATCACGAGAGCGCCGTAAAAACTCTCGCCAGAGGGGCCCGGCACCAGTGTTTATCCGAAGCCGATGCATTTGCATGGGGGGCAACCTTGCGCATCGTTTTGGCCGCGGATAAGCCTCTAGGTAGTGAGCTTTCAGGCTCAGTCAAGACGCAGTGAAGCGCGCGGAGATTTTATGGGGAACCTTATGGTCGTTCACCCGTTAGGGCTACGTTCAGGAAAAATCTGCGGCGCAAAAAAGCGATCCCGGCGCAACCAGCGGAGGCGGCAATGCATACGTCAACTCACTCTCCCGACAAACGCACCGAAGCGGCAGACCGCATGAAGCGTGCAAAGCCAAACCGCATGCAGAGGGTGCAGGTGCTACCGCCGCATCACGTGGACCTGACACTGCCACAAACGCCGATGGACGATATCCATGTCCCGGCGCATTGCTCCGGCGCCGACCTCTCGAAGGGCGGTCCTGACGTTGGTGCGGCAGGCAAGCGGCGCCGCTAGATCCAAGGCGGCGGAACAGTTTTTTCTTCTCTAGAACAATGAAAACGGTGAGGTTTTTATGACTGTGAATCTTGTGCCCGAGCACATCTATATGAAACACGAAAGCGAATGGCTGGCTCTCAAGGACGCTTTGGAGAACCGCATCGATCTTAAGAAGCCAGAGACGCAATCCTGGAATATTGCTTCTGACCGCAAGAAAACCTCCAGGCAGAACAACTCCGACGTACAGCCCGTCTGATCTCATCGCCAACATAAGAAACCGCCCGGCACAAATAGGGCGGTTCCTTATAAATCTGCGTCTTCCTTCGGTGGCAGTTGCTCTTGCTTTCCATGCTCTAGCCGCCGCTCAATTATCCCCAGGGCGAACAGGACGCTAACTGCCGCTGCCGTCGCGAAGAACGCGATGGGCCAGTAGCCGAAGCCCATGGCAAGGCCGATCGCGCCGGCGAGCCACATGCCCGCGCCGGTCGTTAGGCCTTTCACTCTGCCTCTGGAAAAAACGATCATTCCAGCGGCCAGGAAGGCGACGCCGGCCGTAACTGCTTCGATGACGCGCAGCGGATCGATGCGAACCTGCTGGTCATTCGCGAAGCCCGGTATGTTGACCGATTCAATGGCAATGATCCCGAAAAGAGCTGCTGCGAGGCTCACCAGAATATGCGTCCGCAAGCCCGCCGGGTGATCGCGCGCTTCACGCTCGAAGCCGATGATGCCGCCGAGAATGATGGCGCCGATGAGCCGCGCGAAGATCACAGGGTACTGGATACGGGACGGAGGAAACATGTCCGCGAAGACCAGTTCCATGGAGGGAGTGCCTTCTTGTGAATAAATTCTTCGCTGGCTAACGTGTTGTGCCGCTATTTGTTCATCGACGTCTCAAAAACGAGAATGCTGGCGCCAAGGCGGGCGGCTCGTGAGCGACGGATGCGCTTCAACGTTGCGTCTGCGTGCCAACCTTTCGGAAAGGATTGGGAGGCGATAATCCGGCCCTCACGGGATTCGGAACAGATGGCTAAGACAGCGACCCGCGGCCGGCGCCGCAAATCATCGGCAAGATCAAGACGCGGCGGCCAGGGCGGTCCCTTGGCCTGGCTCTTCGTCGGTGCCGTTGCCGTGGGCGGCATTGCGCTTTACGACAACTGGAAGAGCGTGCGGCCTATGCTTGCCTCCCGCGTGCCAGATGCGTCGGTGATCACTGCTGCAATCAGGCCGGACGTGCCGAAAGCTACTGTCGGCAACAATGCGCCGCGGCAACAGACTGCTTCGCAGTCGCAGCGCGTCCTGCCGCCTGCCGCCGTTCCGGTTCCTGCTGCTCAACCCGTGAAGCTGGCCTCTGCTGCTGCATCACCGGCATTCTCGGAAAATGCCAGCGGAGCTTTCGGTTATTGCGGGCAGGGACAGCACGTCAATTGTGTCGGAGACGGCGGTACCTTCTGGTACAAGGGCGAGAAGATCCTGATTGCGGATGTGGTGGTGCCGGACGTCGGCGCTGCTCGTTGCGCCGATGAGAGGCGGGCAGGCTTTGCCGCAAAATCGAGGCTGTTGAAGCTTCTGAATGCCGGCCCCTTCGTCATGAACGCGGCAGGCAAGGCTGGCGGGGCCGGTGCGCCGCGCGTCATTTCGCGCAACGGCCTTTCGTTTGGCTCCCAGCTGATGGCCGAGGGGCTTGCCCGCAAACCAGCCGCCAACCCAGGCGGGTGGTGCGCCTGATATAGCGCCTTGAAGGCCCTTATTTCTGCTTGGGGGCTTTGCCGCTGGTGCTGAAACTGCCCGTAAAGGTCGTGTCCTTGCTTTCCGCGGTGCATTCGATCGCGACCGGCTTGCCGCTATAGGGATTGCCGAAGGTGCAGGTGCCTGCCACCTTCACCTGCCCAGTCATCTTCTCGCCGACACCCGTCGTCACCAGATTGAGGGGAATGCGGGCATTGCCGTTGGAGGCTGCCTTGATCGCGGTGCCATCGCCTTGAAAGCCGAGCATCTTGCCGCCTGAGGTAAAGATGAAGGTTACCTGACCGTTCGGCAGTCCGACGCTCGCGAGTTCGCCCTTGCAGCCCTTCGACGCATCGACCTTGCCGACGACGAGCTTCGCGCACTTACCTCCAAGCGTCGTCACGCCGGCGCTTGGAAAGTTTTGGGACCCGGCGCTGGCGCCGGAGGCGAAAGCTACGGCGGAAAGGGCCGTAACTGCAATCACTGTCAGTCTCATCTTTTCAGGAATCCCGTCATGCTGGCTTGTCGAATCGGATTCGCATCATTCTGTGTCCGAAATTTGCCGGTGCAAAGAAAACGGGCCGCTGCAGGGATAGCGGCCCGTTCTTGGAAGCGGGACCGTCAATGACGGTCGCCCTCTTAATCTCTCGGCCCGCTCGAACTGGATGAACGGATCTCGCCTGTCAAACGTTCGTCAGTGACGGCGGCTCGCATCCTCGACGGACCAGCCAAACCGCCAAGCCTCGTAGCGGGCATACCAAGCCTCAAACTCGGCAGCATCCCGGATCGGCATCAATTCCGGCCGCGACATCGGATTGTCGCTCAGTCGGCGACCAAGGCGCCGATCGCGTATTCCGCACTCCTGCATGTCGAGCAGTTCTTCGATTTCCATCGCGTCTCCCCAACCGCTGACCTAGCCGACCCCTAGGCAAACATTTCTTGCTGCTAATGTCCAGCGGTTAGTCGCCGTTTCTGCGATTCACAAGATTAGCTCGAAGGGAGCACAGGCCGATTCAAGCTCCTTCCTGCAGGTTATAACCCCCGGCCAAGCTCCCCAAATATGTTGTAAAAATATCGTTAAAATGGCCTGTAACAAGTTTTTGTTCATCTCCCGTTCAGAAAACATTTTGGGAAACCGGTCAGATGGTTCAATCTGCTCCTTGTAAATAAGGAGATACTGAATGATTCGATTGACCGCGGTGCTGACGCTGTTCTCAGTCTATGCATTCACGATGTTTTTCATCGTAGCCATTCCTGAGGCGCCGGAGCTGCAGACCGCAGCAACTTTATCGGTAGACGCCACGCTTACCAAATAAAGTACTTGATGGTGTTTTAACCTCGTGTGAGCCGTGCCGGCGGCGCTGATTTGCGCAACAAGACGCGACTGCTCGGTGCCCAAGACCAATTGGGCCGATCTCCGTAAATGAACGTCATTCTCGCAACGCGACGCTTTCCCCACGGACCTCGGATTGGACGTTTGCGGAACGCCGTTCGGATAATTCCTAAAAGGGTTGTGTAAGGAAGGCTTTATACGATTGGATAACGTGGCTGATGCGAATGCATCTCTTTATTTGAAGCTGCAAAAATGGTCTTCTACAGATGCCTGCAAAGGCAATCGCACCGTGTGACCTGATCTGGTGCAGGGGCTTGCTCACTCCCAAGGCGAGTCCCGTCAAGCCAGACGATGCCGCGCCGGATTTTGTGCACGTGGTCGATGATATCCCTTTTACGATCAGAGGTATTCCCGATGGCAACCCAGAGGTTCATTGTTCAAAACAACCTTAATATCTACCGGACGGTGCTCGATGTGGTCACCGGCAAGGCGACCGTGGTCGGTGGAATGGTTATGGACATGCTTTCCGACGAGGAGGCGCGCGAACTGGCCGGATGGCTGAACTGGGAGCATCAACAGAAGTCTTCTCGTCTGGAGCTAGGTGTTTCTTCCTGAGCTCTGGTTTCACCTAGCAGGATGCTGTGTTCAGCGCCAATTAGGTTTGGCGGATATAAAGCGAACGATGGACGAGCTCCCGAAGGAACCAGAACAGGTACAACCTGGAGAGGATGAGCGTCGACGAGGCGGCGCCGCCCTGCCGAGCTGCGGCGAGACGGCGCCCGATCCCATTAGTGAGTGCAGGCAGAGCTTGATTTGATTGCAGATTCTGCAAGAGCCCTGCTCGAGTGAGCCTTGCCGACCTGCATCATCATCTTCCCGTCTGGTTTCACCTCGGTGACCATGCAGTTCCTGCTTTTGGCCGGGTGACCAACGTAGAAGCTATTCGCCGCGAAAGCCGACGAGGCGATAAGTGCCGCGAAAGCGGCTAGCGATATTGCTTTCATCATTTGCCATTCTCCTCTCATACGTCCGCAGCACTGGCTGCTATGAGTCATGGCCTGCGACAGGGCATCGTAGTGCTGTCCTTTCGGAACAGCGCCGGTTCTGGACCTGGCGGGGAAGGATATCGGGGACTACACTCCGCTTGGTCCGCTGCTTCAACAGACGGAGTTTCAAAAATGTTCCCGTGGCAAACGGTCGCAATCTAGAAGCCGGGTCCCCATCACCTCTATTCCGGTGCCAGCCCATCCGTGGTCAATGGCCGCCGATCATATCGAGAGCGTGACTACAGCTTGCTCGCACTGCCCGCGCTCCATCATC
>NZ_JBNDHS010000115.1:0-17112 GCF_056755095.1 Rhizobium sp. SVR5-9E
GTTGCGGATGGCGGTGATCCTCATCACGCACGACCTCACCGTCGTCCGGCAGTTCTCAGATTACGTCTATGTCATGCAGCATGGCGAAATTCGCGAGCACAATACGACGGAGAGCCTGTTCGCCAACCCGCAGCATCCCTACACGAAGCATCTGCTCGCGTCCGAGCCGCGCGGCCAGGCCAATCCGCTGCCGGAAAATTCCGAGATCATTCTCGATGCCCGGGGCGTGCGCGTGTCCTTCATGCTGCGCCATGGCAGTTTCTTCAAGCCGGAATTGAGGGAGCTCATTGCCGTCGACAGCCTGAGCCTGACCCTTCGACGGCACGAAACGCTAGGCCTCGTCGGTGAATCCGGTTCCGGAAAGACGACCTTCGGCCAGGCGCTGGTCCGGCTGAATGATCCCGACAGCGGCGAGATCTATTTCGACCGCCAGCCGATTCATGGAAATTCGCGCTCGGAGATGCGGCCGCTGCGCTCGCGCATGCAGATCGTTTTCCAGGACCCGTTCTCTTCGCTCAATCCGCGCATGACGATCGGCCAGATCATCGAGGAGGGGCTGGTCGTCAACAAACTCGGCGCAACCAAGGCCGAGCGCATCGACCGGGTGCGCGAGGCACTGATTGCGGCCGGCATGCCGGACAATATCCTCTCGCGCTTCCCGCACGAATTCTCCGGCGGTCAGCGCCAGCGCATCGCGATTGCCCGCGCCATCGCGCTCGAGCCGGAATTCATCCTCCTCGACGAACCGACCTCGGCGCTCGACCTTTCCGTTCAGGCGCAGATCATCGAACTCCTGCGCAAACTGCAGGACGAGCGAGGCCTAAGCTACCTTTTCATCTCGCATGATCTCAAGGTCGTGCGTGCCCTTTGCCATCGCGTGATCGTCATGCAGCACGGCCGCATCATGGAAGAGGGACCCGTCAACGAAGTTCTTTCCAATCCCAAGACCGCCTACACGGAACGGCTCGTGAAAGCCGCTTTCGAAGTAGCGTGATTACCCAATGCCGGAGGTTATGATGGCACGAAATCCCAAAATCACTTTCATCGGGGCTGGCTCCACCGTTTTCATGAAGAACATCATCGGGGACGTTTTGCAGCGCCCCGCACTCTCAGGCGCCACCATCGCCCTGATGGACATCAACCCGCAGCGTCTTGAAGAAAGCGCCATCGTCGTCAACAAGCTCATCGTAACGCTTGGTGCCACGGCGAAGGCGGAGACCTATTCCGATCAGCGCAAGGCGTTGGCGGGCGCCGACTTCGTCGTCGTCGCCTTCCAGATCGGCGGCTATGAGCCGTGTACGGTGACGGACTTCGAAGTGCCGAAGAAATACGGCCTGCGCCAGACGATTGCCGATACGCTCGGCGTCGGCGGCATCATGCGCGGGCTTCGCACCGTTCCGCATCTCTGGAAGATCTGCGAGGACATGCTCGCCGTCTGCCCGGAAGCAATCATGCTGCAATATGTGAACCCAATGGCGATCAACACCTGGGCGATCGCCGAGAAATACCCGGCGATCAAGCAAGTCGGTCTCTGCCACTCGGTGCAGGGTACGGCCATGGAACTGGCGCACGACCTCGATATCCCTTACGAGGAAATCCGCTACCGCTCGGCCGGCATCAACCATATGGCCTTCTATCTGAAGTTCGAGCATCGCCAGCCGGACGGCTCCTACAAAAACCTCTATCCCGACCTCGTGCGCGCCTATCGCGAGGGCCAAGCGCCGAAGCCCGGCTGGAATCCGCGCTGCCCGAACAAGGTGCGTTACGAGATGCTGACGCGGCTTGGCTACTTCGTCACCGAAAGCTCCGAACATTTCGCCGAATACACGCCCTACTTCATCAAGGAGGGGCGTGAGGATCTGATCGAGAAGTTCGGCATTCCGCTCGACGAATATCCGAAGCGCTGCATCGAACAGATCGAGCGCTGGAAGGGGCAGGCAGAGACCTACCGCACGGCAAACACGATCGAGGTCAAGCAGTCGAAGGAATATGCTTCCTCGATCATCAACTCGGTCTGGACGGGCGAACCCTCGGTCATTTACGGCAACGTCCGCAACAATGGCTGTATCACCTCGTTGCCTTATAATTGTGCCGCGGAAGTTCCCTGCCTGGTCGACGCATCCGGCATCCAGCCGACTTTCATCGGCGACCTGCCGCCGCAGCTGACGGCACTGATCCGCACCAACATCAACGTCCAGGAATTGACGGTTCAGGCTCTGATGACTGAGAACCGCAAGCATATCTATCATGCCGCGATGATGGACCCGCACACCGCGGCCGAACTCGACCTCGACCAGATCTGGTCGCTTGTCGATGACCTTCTCGCCGCGCATGGCGACTGGCTGCCGGAATGGGCCAGAACGAGCAGAAAGGTGCAGGCGGCTTAAAAGAGAAAGGCAGCGGAGCCGTGATGCTCTCGCTGCCTTTCACCCCCCGGCTTACAAGGTGCGCCGGCTCCGCGCGCGAGCCGGCAAGATGCCGCGGTTACTTCTCTCCCGCCATCGCGCCGAGCAGCTTCGGAAGATCACCGAAGCGGGCGATCAGCCCAAAGATCAGGGCCGCGGTCACGACGAACAGGATGGTCACCGACGCCATGGTCGGCGTGTAGCCATAGCGCAGTGCGTTGAAGATCTTGATGGGTAAGGTCTCCATCGTGAAACCGACCGTCATGTAGGCGACGATGTATTCGTTCAGCGAGAGAACGAAGGCAAAGGCATAGCCGGAGATCAGGTATGGCCGGATCAGCGGCAAGACGACCGTCGTGAACACGGTCCGGTCATCTGCTCCCATCGTCGCTGCCGCCTCGACGAATGAGCGATCGATCGAGGTGAATCCGAGCGATAGCGTCACCAGCGGCAAGGTAACGAAGAAGATCGCGTGGCTGATCACAGCGGTCCATGGCGCGCCGTAAAAACCGGTGGTCGCCCAGAAGGTCAACATCCCGAGCGCGGTAATGACTGGCGGCAGCGTAAAGGGAGCGATTCCCAGCAGCTGAAAGATGTTCGCCCATGGCGCAATTCTTCGCCACAGAAACCAGGCGAGCGGCAATGCGATGAGGACAGCGAGCGCCGCTGAGAGAATGGCGAGAGTCAGCGAAGCAAAGAGCGCATTCCGCCACTCGGGATTGGCAAAGATCTCGCCGTACCAGCCGAGCGAAAAGCCCCGGGGCGGAAAGTTGAGACTTTGCTTCTCGTTGATCGATACGCCTGCGACGACGATGATGGGAGCAGCAAGGAAAAGGCCGATCAGCGCGAAGTAAAGACGGCGGAGAAAGGTGGTCATGCCATTTCTCCCTTGCGTCCGACCAGGACCGTCAGTCCCACCATCGCGAGCGTCACCAGCACCAGGAACACGGCCATGGCCGCAGCAAACGGCATGTTCGACTGGTAGACGGCCTGGTCCGTGATCAGCACCGATAGCGTCCAGTGCGACGGGCGGCCGAGGATCTGCGGCAGCAGATAGGAGCCGAGCGCGAAGATGAAGACCATGATCAGCGTTGCGATGATCGTGTTGCGCAATGCTGGCACGACGACCGTGAAAAACGCCTTGACCGGGGAAGCGCCGAGCGTTTGCGCCGCTTCCGTCAAGGTCGGATCGAGCCGGACGAGGGCGGGATAAAGGATCAGGATCGTGTAGGGCAGGGCCTGATAGACCATGCCCGCCAGAACCGCTTCGAAGCTCGGCGTCAACGGCACTGCCTGTTGCATGACGCCAAGCATGACCAGCAGGTTGGTGATGCCGGCCGTGCGCGAAAAAAGCGTCGACCAGGCAAAGCCGATGATGACTTCGGAAAGGGAAAGGATCGACAGCAGCGCCACCAGCCAGATCACCTGGGCCTTGCGCCCCACGCGCGTCAGCAGATAGGTGAATGGAATGCCAAGCACGACGCAGCAGACCGCGACGGCGATTGCGAGAAACAGCGAAAAACCCAGCACCTTGCCGAAAAACAGGCTGATGAAACGGGCGTAGTTGTCGAAGACGAAGGCCGGCGTATAGAAGCCGCCCTGCTGCCGCTGGAAGAAGCTGACGGCAACCATCGTTCCGAACGGGATGACGAAAAAGACCGTCAGCATTCCGGCTGGAAAGGCGAGCGGCCAGTAGTCGGCGATGTTCTGCGGTCGTTCGCGCCTCATTGCTTCAGCACCACGCAGATGTCGGGCGAGATCTTGACGCCGACCTCATCGCCGACGTTGACAGCCGGCCGTTCGCGCGGGGTTGAAACGGCGATGACCTGTGTTCCGGAAAGGTCAAGGAAGGTCTCGATCGTGCCGCCGAGATCGCGGATGAAAGTTACCCTGCCACCGATGGTGCTGCCGCCGGGTGCTGTCAGATGCACATCCTCCGGCCGTACCGACAGGGTTGCCCTAGTGAGGCCAGGCGGCAGCGAAACTCCCTCGATAACCTTGCCGAGGACGGTCGCCCGGCCGGCTGAGTCGGCTTCGACTTCGAGCAGGTTGGTGGAGCCGATGAAATCGGCGACGAAGCGATCGGCGGGACGGCGGTAGATCTCGATCGGGTTCGCCGCCTGGCGGATCTGGCCGCCATTCATGACGACGACAGTGTCTGCCATCGTCATCGCCTCGCGCTGATCATGGGTAACGACGATCGTCGTGATCCCAAGCTGCTGCTGGAGCTGGCGAAGCTCCACCTGCATCGCCTCGCGCAGCTTTGCGTCGAGCGCCGAAAGCGGCTCGTCGAGCAGGAAGAGCTTCGGGGAAATCGTCAGCGCCCGGGCGATCGCCACACGCTGGCGCTGGCCGCCCGATAGCTTGTTCACCGGCCGGTCGGCATAACTCGGTAGGTGGATGAGCGCGAGCAGTTCATCGACGCGCTTCTTCTGCGCGTCCTTTGCCGTGCCGCGGATGCGCAGCGGATAGGCAATGTTCTCGCCGACCGTCAGGTGCGGGAAAAGCGCGAGCGATTGAAAAACCATTCCCAGTTCGCGCTTATGCGTTGGGATGGCGGTAATGTCCTTGTCATCGAGCACGATGGCGCCGCCGGTCGGCGTGTCGAGGCCGGCAATCATGCGCAGCAGAGTGGTCTTGCCGCAGCCGGAGGGGCCGAGCATGCAGACAAACGTCCCGTGCGGAACGTTGAGCTGGACATTGTCGACGGCCGTGAAGGGGCCGAATTGTTTCGTGACGTTGTTGAGTGCCAGTCCGGACATAGATCCCCCGCGTGAGGCGCATGCGCACGAAGAATGCTCCGCATGCGCCTCGCCGTCAAAGGTGGAGGCGCACACAGACCGCTGCGGCGCATTCAAGCTTCAAATCTCAGCCGACGATGAGTTCCGTCCATTTCTGGTTCAGCCAATCCGACTTGGTCTGATAGAGGTCATAGCGCGGGATGATCGGCTCGATGGCCGAGGAAACCGCAGCAAACTCCTTATCGGTAAGGTCGAGCAACTCGCGCTTGAGGGTCGGAGCCGTGCCGACCTTGCGCGACATCAGCGCCTGAATGGCCGGCTGGCACATATAGTCGATGAAGATGTGTGCCTCTTCGGATTTCTTCGACGCGCGCGACAGCGCCCAGCAGCCGGAATCCTGGATGCCGCCTTCCTTCGGGAAGGTGGAACGGACCGGGAAGCCGTCAGCGGCTGCAAGTCCGGTGACGTCATGGTAGTACTGACCCATCGGAATTTCGCCGGATTTCAGCGATTGCTCGAACTGCGCTTCGTCGCGATACCAGAGGCGAACGTTCGGCTTCACTTCGGCAAGCTTATCGAAGGCTTTCAAGATGCCTTCCTCGGTGTCCAGCGCGTTCGTGCCGCCGAAATGCGTCTTGGCTGTTACTTCCAGCAGGAACGAGTTGGAGACGAGGGCAAGCAGGCCGAGCTTGTCCGCATTTGCAGGATCCCACAGCGCGGTCCAGGAGGTCGGCGGCTCCTTGTAAACGTCGGTATTGGTGACGAGTGTGATGTACCACGCCACGGCGCCGACGCCGGCGACGCGGCCGTCCGGATACCTGTTGACGAAGCGATCGATCAGGCCGGAAGCGTTCTTGATCTTCGTCATGTCGATGGGCGTCCAGAGCTCGGTCGCCTGACCCTTGAGCATCGCCACCTGCGACATCATCGAAAGGTCGGCGGGCGCCTGGCCTGCCTTGGCGGCCTGCTCCAGTTGCACCAGCCAGGCTTCGCCGGTCGGCTCGGCCACCGCCTCGACGGCGATGCCGGTCGCCTTGGTGAATTCCGGGAAGATGTTCTTGTCGAACGAATCCTTGAAGTAGCCGCCATAGACGCCGACCTTCAGCGATTTGTCCTGCGCGCGCAGGATGGACGGCATGGCAAGCATGCTGGTGGCCGCCAGGCCGCTTGCCAGCACGTTGCGGCGGCTGACCGCCGCTTCGAGTATCTTTTTCATGGTTTTGTTCCCTCTTTTGTTTGGTCTGTCATGAACTTGCAATTCCGGTGGCTGCCGGCGTCAGTCGCGCTTGTTGCCGATGGATGGGCTGAAGACCATCAGGCTCAGGATCTCGAACAGGACCTGAGCGCCGGCATGAGCAGTATTCGTCGTTGCGTCATACTGCGGCGCGACCTCGACAACATCGCCGCCGACGAGATTGACCCCTTTCAGGCCACGGATCAATTCCAGAACTTCGCGTGTTGTCAAGCCGCCGACTTCCGGGGTTCCGGTGCCGGGGGCAAAGCTTGGATCGAGGCTGTCGATGTCGAAGGTGAGGTAGGTCGGTCCGTCGCCGACAATTGCCTTCGCCCTTTCGATGATTGCCGGAATTCCCATGCCCGTCACCTCCTCGGCGTGGATGACGGTCATTCCCGATTCGTAGGAAAACTCCCAGAGATATTCGGCCGAGCCGCGGATGCCGATCTGCACCGTGCGCGTCGGATCGAGCACGCCGTCGAGAACGGCATTGCGGAACGGGCCGCCATGATGGAACTTCGTCTGGTCGTAAGCGCCGCCCGTATCGCAATGGGCGTCGATGTGGATCAAGCCGACCGGCTGCTTCTTCCCAACGGCCTTCAAGATCGGATGAGTTATCGAATGATCGCCGCCGACCGAAAGCGGCGCGACGCCGGCGTCGACGATCTGGTTGATGCGCTTTTCGATGTCTTCGTGACTGAGTTCCAGCCGGTAGCGGCTCTGGAAGGGCACGTCGCCGATATCGGCAACACGGAGGTCGAACACCGGCGCGGTGCCCAGCACATGGTTGTAAGGCCCGATACGCTCGATGGCGCGCAGCGCCCGCGGTCCGAAGCGCGACCCCGGCCGATTGGTAACGCCGAGATCCATCGGAATGCCGGTGATTGCGACCTGCAGATTGCCGAAATCCGGCTCGTCGGCCGCAACCGGCATGTAGGGGGCGCTCAAGAATGTCGGAACGCCTGCGTAAGGGGCCAGTCGCGTCCCGCTTTTGGAAAAAATCTTGTCGGCGACTTTGCGAAAATCGGGATCGAAGATCTCGCCGCCGTGGCTATCGGCAAATTTTGCGCGCAGTTCTTCGAGTTTCGTCTGATCCCAGGCCATTCCGGTTCACCTCTTTTTCTCCAAAGGCGGGGAACCGGCACGCATGCGGCTTGTCGTCGTTCCCCACGCTCTTCTTCTTATTTTCTTGCATTACCCAACAAAAATGATGGAAATGCAATTCACATTGTTATACCGCTCATCGTGAGATTTTTTCACAACAGACCGCCATGTTCAACCGATTGCCGCCGCTGAATTCATTGCGTGCCTTCGAGGCCGCGGCCCGGCGGGGTTCGGTCTCGGGCGCCGCGCGCGAACTGAACGTCACGCATGGCGCGATCAGCCATCAGATCAAAGCGCTGGAGGCTATCTTCGGCACACCGCTCTTCGAGCGTAACGGCAAACGGCTGAAGCTGACGCCGCAGGCGGCGCTGCTTTTGCCGGCACTCACGAGCGCGTTCGAGAGTATTGCGGCAGCGACGGCATTGGTGACGCGCCCGTCGACCAGCGGCAGCCTGAGGATTTCGTGTGTGCCCGCTTTGCTGTCTTTCTGGCTGATCCCGCGCATGCATCAATTCAGCGAACAGTTCCCGGATATCAGTTTGACGCTTGTCGCTTCGAACGATCCCGATCTGCTCTATTCGCCGGACCTCGATATCTGCATCCTTTATGGTGATGGCGCCTGGCCGGACTGCTGGGCGCGCCTTTGGACAAACCTGCAGCTGTTCCCGGTCGTCAGCCCGACGCTGATGAACAGCCGCGCGCTGCGTTCGGTCCGCGATCTGCGCGACCACGTACTGCTCCACGGCGACGATGGACGCGAATGGAACACCTGGCTTGCTGCGGCCGACGCCTTGGATATGCCGCGCGGCAGGCAGCATTTCATGAGCGATGCGCGCCTTTCGACCGAAGCGGCCTTGAGCGGGCAGGGTGTTGCGCTAGGCGACACGATCACGGCCGGAAGCCTGATTGCCCAGGGCGAACTCGTCGTGCCCTTCGATCTCTCCGTTCCGGCCAACGATGCTTTCTACGTCGGCTGCCGCAATGAAGTGCGCGCTGCGCCGATTGTCAAAGTCTTCCTCGACTGGTTCTTCGCTGCGCTCGAGAGCGATCGCGGAGCCGAACCGCAAGCCTCCGCCCGGCGTGTGATCCGGGGCCGCGCACGATTGGAGGCTCCGGCGGCTGCCGCCGAAAGCTTCACCCCCGTCTCTCGTGCTCGCGCCACCGCGCGAAAGCCGGCTAAACGCCGTCTGAAACCCTGAGGATCTTTGAAGGAACCGCGCATGTCCGTCGCCCGCCCAAACCCGCTTGTCGCCCGTTTGTCGCCTCCGCCGATTCCCTCCGTGCTTGCCTGGGCGCGCGAATATGACGGCAGCAGGGGGCCGCTGCTTGACCTGTCGCAGGCGGTGCCCGGCTACCCGGCGCATCCGGAAATGCTGCGGCTTCTCGGCGAGACGGCCGCTTCTCCCGCAATGACGGGCTATGGTGCCATCGAAGGTGAGGAGGTCCTGAGGAAGGCTTATGCGGCGCATATGTCGGATGTTTATGGCGCGAGCGTTTCCGCCGCCAACATCCACATTACGTCAGGCTGCAACCAGGCCTTCATGTGCTCCGTCATTGCACTCGCTCAGGCAGGCGAAACGATCGGGCTGACCAATCCCTTCTATTTCAACCACGAGACCACGCTCTCGATGCTGGGCATTGGTCGGGTGCTCGTCGAATGCGATGCCGCAAACGGCTTCCTGCCGGATCTGGCTTCCGCCGAACGGGCATTGTCGTCGGGCGCAAGGGCTCTTGCGGTCGTCACGCCGAACAATCCGACCGGTGCCGTCTACCCGCCGGCGCTGCTCCGCGAGCTCTTTCATCTCTGCCGAAAGCACGGGGCGTGGCTGATATTGGACGAGACCTATCGTGACTTCCTTCCCGCCGATCGCGGAGCGCCGCATGACCTGCTCTCCATCGACGGCTGGGAGGAGACGCTGGTCCTTCTCTACAGCTTCTCCAAGTCCTTCTGCATCCCGGGACACCGGCTCGGCGCCATCACAGCCGGCCCGCGCATCGTGGCCGAGATCGCCAAGATCATGGACAATATGCAGATTTGCGCCCCGCGAGCCGCTCAGGTTGCGGTCGCGACGGCGCTTCCCATCCTGGCGGACTGGCGCGCCGCAAACCGGCTGGAAATCACCCGCCGCGCCGACGCACTGAAAGCGGTCATGGCGGCAACGAACGGCTGGTCGATCGCCGCGATCGGCGCTTACTTCGCCTTCATCCGCCATCCGTACGGCGACACGCCTTCGGTAACGGTGGCGGAAAGGCTTGCGAAAGAAGCGGGCGTCGTCTGCATCCCGGGAAGCTATTTCGGCGAAGGTCAAGACGGCTATCTTCGGCTTGCCTTTGCAAATGCCGACGCCGATGCAATCGGCCTTTTGCGCGAGCGTTTCTGACCGATGACCTAGCCAAAGGCCATTGATTCCTTGATCGCGGCAATGGCGGTCTCCACTTCATTTTGATAGTCTCGGCGCGACGATCCGATGGAGTTTGGGAGAGGCACCGGATGAGGCGCTTCATGCGCAAGGCGACAGCCGGAAGACTTGCGCCAATGGCGGGCGCGTTCGTTGCCGCCTTGCTCGCCAGTCCGGGGTATTCCCAGCCCGAAGGGAAGCCTGCCCCGCCGGCATGTCTTTACTCTCTGGAGGCGGCCGCCGGCAGCCCCACCTTTTGCGTGCGAAAGGACAGCTACAGCGCGGATATCTGCACGGCCATCGATCACTTCGCGCGCGCCAACCAGCTTCCTCCGGATTATTTCGCGCGGCTGATCTGGCGCGAAAGCCGGTTTCGGCCCGACGCGCTGAGCCCAAAGGGCGCTGAGGGGATTGCGCAGTTCATGCCGGGCACCGCCAAACTGCGGGGGCTGGAGAACAGTTATGACGCGCTCAGCGCGCTGCAGGCATCGGCAGCCTATCTCAATGACCTGCGCAACCGTTTCGGTAATCTCGGCTTTGCCGCGGCCGCCTATAATGCCGGCGAGGATGGTCTGGCGGCTTTCCTCGATGCCGGCGCTTTGCCGTTCGAAACGCGGAGCTATGTCACCGCGATAACGGCGCACACCATCGAAGAGTGGAAAGACAGGCCACCAGAGAAACCGGCACCCGAACTCGACAAGGACAAGCCTTTCCTGGACGCCTGTATTGCCCTTGCCGAGAGCCGCCGTTTCAAGAGTGATCCCTGGCAGCCCGAAGGCGTATGGGCGCCCTGGGGCGCGCAACTCGCCGCTCACTTCGACCCATCGGCCGCCCGCAGTCTTTTCCTGCAGGATATCAGCAAGCTGCCGTCACCCTTGAACTCTGAAAGGCCACTCATTCTGCGCCAACGCGACCGCAGCTTCGGTTACCGGCCTCGATACGTCGCCCGCGTTGGGCGTCAGACACGGGCCGAGGCAAATCAGGTCTGCCAGGAGGTGCGCAAGAGCGGCGGCGTCTGCCTGGTGTTCAAGAACAACTGAAGATGGCTGCTAAAGAGCGGTACTCTTTCGTGCCTGGTCGGGATGGGCGGCGGCAAAGGCGGGCAGACGCCCGCATTTTTCCGCGATCGCCGTGGCGTGCGGGCAGGCAGAAAGATCGACCTTCCAGCGGCGGCCGTTGTAGATCTGCGGCACGAGGCAGAGATCGGCCATGGTAGGGCTGTCCCCGTGGCAAAATTCCCCGGTTTCCGGTCTGTCCAATATCCGCTCGAAGGCCTCAAGCCCCTCACGGATGAACTTGCCCATCCATGCTATCCGGGCAGCGTCCGGATCGTCCGACTGCTCCATGATGTGGGAAACGACGCCGAGATTGCAAACCGGATGAATCTCCATCGCGATGGCATAGGAAAGGGCTCTGACGCGCTGGCGGCCCAAGATGTCTGCAGGCAGAAAGCCAGCCTGAGGCCGCGTTTCCGCAAGATATTCGATGATGGCGAGAGACTGCGTTAGCATCTGTCCGTCGATCGAAAGCGTAGGGACCAGCCCTTGAGGGTTTCGCGCCAGATGAGCCGCCTGCTTGTGTTCCTTGGCCAGGAGATCGACAGCAACGGACCGGTACGGGATCGCCAGCATATTGAGCGCGATCCGGACGCGGTAGCTTGCCGAAGAGCGCCAATAGTCGAAAAGAACCGTTTCGCTCATCAAAGCCGCCTCAGTTTCTGTCATATCGCGTCACGGTCTGTTCGATGGCGCCGAAGATCGAGTGCCCGGCCGCGTCCTTCATCTCGATACGAACCGTATCGCCGAACATCATGAACGGTGTTACGGGTGCGCCGGTCTCGATCGTTTCGATCATGCGGATTTCGGCAATGCAGGAATAGCCGACGCCGCCTTGGCCCACCGGCTTGCCCTGCCTGCCGTCCAGCTTGTTGGAGACGGTGCCCGAACCGATGATGGTGCCGGCGCTGAGCGGCCGGGTCTTGCTGGCATGGACGATGAGCTCCCCGAAATCGAACGTCATGTCGATACCGGCATTGGCGCGTCCGAAGGGTTCGCCGTTGAGGTCGACGTGCAGCGGCAGATGGAGTTTTCCGCCGTCCCATGCGTCGCCAAGCTCGTCTGGCGTTACTGCGACCGGCGAAAAGGCCGAGGAGGGCTTCGACTGGAAGAATCCGAAGCCCTTCGCCAGCTCCGCGGGGATCAGCGCCCGCAGTGAAACGTCGTTGACGAGCATCACAAGACGGGTCGCGGCGCGCGCTTCGTCGATCGTCGCTCCCATAGGCACGTCATCGAGGACGACGGCGATCTCCGCTTCCATGTCGATGCCATAGGTATCGTCAGGCATGACGATCGGATCGCGCGGCGCGAGGAATGAATCGGAGCCGCCCTGGTACATCAACGGCTCGGTCCAGAAGCTTGCCGGCATCTCGGCGTTGCGCGCCTTGCGGACCAGTTCGACGTGGTTGACATAGGCCGAGCCATCCGCCCACTGATAGGCGCGCGGCAGTGGCGATGCGGCCTCGTGTTCGTGAAACCGTATGAATGGTTGCGCGCCGGTCTCCAGACCCTTCGCGACGCGCGCAAGACGCGGAGCCACATGGGCCCAGTCGTCCAGCGCCGCCTGCATGGTCCGAGTGATATGACCGACCTCGGAGCATCGGGTGAGATCCCTGGAGACGACGACCAGACGGCCATCTCGCGTAGAGTCCTTGAGCGTCGCAAGTTTCATCTTTTTCAAATTCCGTCTTGAATGATCAGCCGGAACGCCGGCCCCTCACGAACAGCCTTCACTTGATGCCCGGCGTCCCGTCGAACCTGCGCTCCAGCCCGTCCCAGCATTCGAGATAGTTGTCCTGCCGCGTCTCAAGCTCGGCTGCATATCGTGTCAGCTGCTGCGGAAAACGCGTCTCGAACATGAAAGCCATCGTATGGTCCAGCTTCACTGGCTTGAGCTCGGCGTTCGAGGCCTTCTCGAAGCCCATCGCATCCGGCCCGTGCGGCAGCATCATGTTATGTAGGCTCATCCCGCCCGGCACGAAACCCTCTTCCTTGGCGTCGTACTGACCATGGATCAGGCCCATGAATTCGCTCATGATGTTGCGATGGTACCAGGGCGGACGAAACGTGTGTTCGGCCACCAGCCAGCGCGGCGGAAAGATGACGAAGTCGACATTGGCGGTTCCCGCCTCTCCCGAAGGCGCCGTCAGTACGGTGAAGATCGACGGATCCGGGTGATCGAAGAGGATCGCGCCGACCGGCGCGAACGTGCGCAGATCGTATTTGAACGGCGCGTAGTTGCCGTGCCACGCCACCACATCCAGCGGCGAATGGCCGATCTCGGTCACGTAGAACTTGCCGCACCATTTGACGTGCAGCCGGCACGGCGTCTCCTTGTCCTCGTAGGCGGCGACCGGCGTCTTGAAGTCGCGCGGGTTGGCAAGGCAATTCGCCCCGATCGGCCCGCGATCGGGCAGCGTGAACTTGGCACCATAGTTCTCGCAGATATAGCCGCGCCATTCCCGACCGTCCCCGAGGCGGGTTACCTTGAAGATCATGCCGCGTGGGATAAGGCAGATCTCGGAAGGCTCGATGTCGATGATGCCCATTTCGGTGAAGATGCGGATGGCACCAAGCTGCGGCACGACCAGCAATTCCCCATCGGCATTGAAGAAGTAATCGTCGATCATGTCGGCATTGAAGACATAGGCGTGCGCCGCCATGCCGACCTGGGTCATGACGTCGCCGGCGGCCGTCATCGTCCTGAGGCCGGCAAGAAAGTCGAGTTCTTTCGCCGGCGAAGGGATCGGGCTCCACCGCAGTTGACCGAGCGGCAGCGAATGATCGTCAAGGCAAGGTGCCGATTTCCAGAACGGGTAATCCGCATTGGAAAAACGGCCGGTATGCCGCACGCTCGGGCGAATGCGATAGAGCCACGAGCGCTCATTGGTGCCGCGCGGTGCGGTGAAGGGCGAGCCTGACAATTGCTCGGCATAGAGACCGTAGTTGCATTTCTGCGGGCTGTTCTGGCCCTGCGGCAAGGCGCCGGGCAGGGACTCCGTCTCGAAATCGTTGCCGAAGCCCGGCATATATTGCGGCTCGTCCGCAACGGCATCGACCGCCGTGCTCCTCGCTTTGTCCAGCATGGCTTGCCTCTCCTCCGTCATCATGGTTACAAACGTAACTATCGATTTTGTAACTATCAAGGAAACCATGGACGCCCGCGAGTTCGATCTCGACCAATTCCTGCCGTTTCGGCTCAATCGGGCTGCGGAGTTTATCGCCCTGCGCTTTGCGGCGGCCTACAAGGCCGAGTACGGCCTGACGCGGCCGGAGTGGCGCACGCTTGCAGCGCTCGGAAGTTCCGGGCGCATGACGGCGACGGAGGTCGGCGTTCACTCCACCATGCACAAGACCAAGGTCAGCCGGGCGGTCTATGCGCTTGAGAAGCGCCGGTGGCTGAAGCGGACGCAAGACGAGCAAGACCGCCGTGTCGAGCACCTCGAATTGACGCCGGCGGGAAGCAAAGCCTATCGCGAATTGACCGTTCTGGCAGGCCGATACTCGGCGGAACTGGCGTCGCTTCTCGGCGAGGACGGTCTTCGGGCGCTTGCTTCCGGTCTTGCGGCCGTTGAAGCCGTCATGACCAAGCGGCACCGCTGAGCCCGGTCACTGCCTGCTGCGCTGACGCACCGGCAGACCCTGAAAGTCTTTCAGCGTTTGAAGCACGATCGATGTCTTCACATGCTGAACGCTGTCGTGCGGTAGCAGCACGTCGTTGACGAAATGCGAAAGCCCGGCGAGATCAGGTGTTACGACCTTGAGATGGTAGTCCATTTCGCCGGTCAGGGCGAAACATTCCAGCACCTCCGGCAGGTTGGCAATCAGTGCCGCGAAACGCTTGGCGTTGTCGCGATTGTGGGTGGCGAGCGTGACGGCGATGACCACCATAAGATCGAATCCCAGCCTGCCGCGATCCAATACCGCCCGGTAGCTTTGGATAAAGCCTTCCGCCTCCAGTCTCGCGCGCCGGCGCGAGCATTGCGAGGGCGAGAGCGCGATCAATTCGGACAGCTCATTATTGGTCAGGCGGCCGTCACGCTGCAATTCCGCGAGAATTTTCAGGTCATATCCGTCAATCTGTTCCATCTGTGCGCAATTCCTTCATTCCATGCATGAACCGTGTATTGAAATGGCGGAAGTCCGCGGGAATGCAAGTACAATGCATGCGAACTGCGCCATAATTGTTCAAAATCCATCTCGGAGGAGAGAACAATGGGCCCTTTCCCGCATGACGCACCGCCGACAGGCATTACCGCCGACAACCCGGCCGGCACGGACGGCTTCGAGTTCGTCGAATTTGCCCATCCCGAGCCGGAAAAGCTTCGCGAGCTCTTCGCCCGCATGGGGTACATTTGCGCTGCCAAGCACCGCACGAAGGACATCACCGTCTGGCGCCAGGGCAGCATCAACTATCTGATCAATGCCGAGCCCGGCAGCCATGCGATGCGCTTCGTCGACAAACATGGCCCCTGCGCGCCGTCCATGGCCTGGCGCGTTTCTGACGCAAGGCATGCGTTCGAGCATGCGGTGTCAAAGGGTGCTACGCCCTATGAGGGCGAGGACAAGACCATCGACATTCCGGCAATCGTCGGGATCGGCGGTTCGCTGCTTTATTTCGTCGAGACCTACGGCGAGAAGGGATCGCTTTATGACGCGGATTTCGAATGGCTGGGCGAACGCGATCCGAAGCCGCAGGGGGTCGGCTTCTACTATCTCGATCATCTGACCCATAACGTCTATCGCGGCAATATGGACAAGTGGTGGGATTTCTATCGCGAGCTATTCAATTTCAAGCAGATCCACTTCTTCAATATCGACGGCCGCATTACCGGGCTGGTGAGCCGGGCGATCACCTCGCCCTGCGGCAAGATCCGCATTCCGCTGAACGAGTCCAAGGACGATACCAGCCAGATCGAGGAGTATCTGCGGAAATACAAGGGCGAGGGCATCCAGCACATCGCCGTCGGTACGGAGGAAATTTACGACGCGACCGACAAGCTGGCCGATAACGGCCTGAAATTCATGCCCGGCCCGCCGGAAACATACTACGAACTCTCGCACGACCGCGTGCACGGCCATGACGAGCCGATCGAGCGGATGAAGCAGCACGGCATCCTGATCGACGGCGAGGGGGTGGTGGATGGCGGCACGACCCGCATCCTGCTGCAGATCTTCTCGAGAACCGTGATCGGCCCGATCTTCTTCGAGTTCATTCAGCGAAAGGGAGACGAGGGCTTCGGCGAAGGAAACTTCCGCGCCCTGTTCGAATCCATCGAGGCCGATCAGATCCGGCGCGGCGTGCTTCGTCCCACCGCCGCCGAATAAAACGCAACTCCGGCTGGGGAACGACTGCAAAAGCGGCGATCAGGGATCGCCGCTTTTGCATGGTCGGCGGTGCAGGATGGGTCAGATCGCCACACGCCGATTAACCGAGGGAGAGATCATGTATGCTGCGGTCCATTGATCTCGAAAAGGAACTGCCATGGCCACCGTCAAGCTGCTTACCGATGCGGAAGTAAACGCAGTGCCGGCATTGAAGGAAGTCTTCGATGATATACGGACAACCAGAAAATCAGATTTTGTGAACAATTTCTGGCGCGGTCTCGCCAATGACCCTGTTCTGTTGAAGCGGACCTGGGAAGGACTGAAGGCTGTCATGACAGCCGAGGGTGCTTTAGATCCCCTTACACGAGAGATGATCTACATCGCCGTCTCGACGGCGAACGGTTGCACCTACTGCGTCCATTCCCACACGGCAGCGGCAAAGGCGCGCGGAATGACGGAAGCTCAGCACGCAGAGTTGCTTGCGGTCATCGGGTTGGCGGGACAGACCAATCACCTAGTCAACGCGATGCAAATTCCCGTCGACAAAGAGTTTTTGGTCTAAGCCGAACCCTCAACGAAGGGCACGCTCTGCCCGTTCGGCAACCAAACCCACTGCGGTCAAGTCACCGCAGTTAACAGGCACAAACAATGCAGAGGTCCCGCGTTGACTTGGAAGCAACCAACAACACCGCCCGAAATCAGCTGTTTTAGGTCAGACTCACGCGTTCTGGGTCAAATTCATTGGTTTCCAGAACCTCCTATAGCCTGCCACTTGATTTGACCCAAAAATTCGAAAAACCGGGGTTTTTGGCGACATGAAGTCCGCTTTGAATTGGCCCAAATGAC
>NZ_JBNDHS010000116.1:0-17059 GCF_056755095.1 Rhizobium sp. SVR5-9E
CCGTCGCACCCCCGCCGCCCGGCGAACCTCCGAGCCAGCAGTCGTTTTCGATCGATCAATTCGGCGGCATGGCGCCCCCGGAGGAAACCGAAAACATGACGGAGCCCATGCAGCTGGCGAAGAAGCGCTTCAACGAGCGCGTCATACGCCCGACCCCGGCAGTGCTCCGCCAAATCCTTGGCGAGCCGCGAAGTGTCTATTCCACAAGCTGCCAGCCGGTCACCAACCCGAAATTGCTGAGAACCCTGGAAAGCCGAGACATAGGGCATTTCCGCCTGACGATGATCAGGCCCGCGCTCGATTCTCTGGGGCAGGTCATGGAGCGCCTCCGAAAGGAGGAGCCGGACATCTATGCCGCGATCGGTACGGCTGGTGCGCTTTGCGCGCGTTATGTGCGGGGCTCCACGAAGTCTGTTTCCTCGCACGCCTGGGGTGCGGCCGTCGACCTGACGCTCAAGAAGAACCTCGACAGGATGGGAGATGACAGCACGCAGTTCGGACTTGTGGTGCTCGCAGAGTTTTTCAACGACGCCGGCTGGTATTGGGGTGCCGGCTATAGCCGCGAAGATTCGATGCACTTTGAAGTGGGCGAGGCGCTGCTTCGCAAATGGGCGGCGGAGGGCAAGCTGTGAGAGACTATGTCCAGTCGCCGGATCAGGATGGAGCGGGAGCGGACGTGCTTCCCGCATTGGCCGAGCCATTACTGAGCCTCGCCAAGCGGGCCGAAAGCGAGAAGCGGCCCGATCCGCAGGAGTTGGCCGCGACCGCCCGCTTGCTCGTAGCCGAGTTCGAGAAAGAAGCGCGCCGCAGGAACGTTCCGCCGGACTGGCTCCTGGATGCGCGCGACGCGCTCGTCGCACTGCTCGATGTCCGCGCGCGCAGCAATCCGGCGCTGCCGATCAAGCGATGGGAGCGCGCGCTGGCGGCCGCCCTTCCGATCAGCCACATGATTGGCGCCAATGGCCTCGCCGAACGGGCCGCTCAGGCTGCGAAAGGCGGCTTGGCGCGGCGTGATCTTGCCCGCTTCCTCGGGCACTGCAATGAAGCCATCCAAGCTGCACAGTCGAAGGAGGAGCAGCACAGAACACGGGCAGATCGCGGCCTTGTCTTTCTTGCGATCGCTCTGTTCTTCGCGATGCTCGTCGGCTGGGCCGCGTGGGCCGAGTGGCGGTTTCGCGAGCGGCTGCTGGCGCAATTGCCCGATGTCGAAAGCGTTGTAGAAGCCGGCAAGGCCGCCACGCCAGCTGCACGGGCGGCTCAGCTCGATGCCTTCCTAGCGGCGGTCCGGCTCGTCGAGCAGGAAGCCGGCCGCTCGCCGCTTGGGTTGATCCACCACATCGAGATTGTCGATCCCGCCGCAGCTGCGCGCCGTCGTTATGGCAAGGCGGCCGAAGCCCTGGTTGCCGAGCCGCTCGCCGACGCGCTTTCTGTTGCGCTTGCGACGGAAGGGGAGGCCGATGCGCTCTATGATTCCCTGCGTGCCTGGTCGATACTGAAGGGCACATCGGAGTGGCAGCCTCGGTTTCTGGCAGGCTGGGTCGCCGACCGAGCCGAAACCTTCCCCGAACTTGCTTTGCTGGCCGAGCATGTGGCCGCCATGCCCGGGCCCCAGCCGAGACTTCCATCTCCGGATCCCGAAACGATCGCCCAGGCGCGGCAGTTCGCTGCCGAAGGTTTGGCGAGTGAGCGCGCCTTGCTCGAGCTGACCCGTGCCGAAAAAACGGCAGCTCTCCCTCCCTGGTCTCTTGATCAGGCCGCGCCTGGTCTCGGCACAATTTTGATCCATCGGTCAGGCGTGCCGATCGAGCGTGGTGTCGCCGGTCTCTATACGGAGGCTGGATGGAATTATGCGCGGTCTGATGGTGCCGAGGAGGCGATCCGCCGGGCAAAGTCCGAGGCCCAAACGCTCCTGTCGTCGAGCGCCACGACGACCACCGAAGCGGTTATGGACCTGCTTCAAAAGCGTACACTTGATACATGGACGGATTATCTGGGTGAACTTCGCGTCAGGCCGTTCACAGATCAACCCACCGCTGTCGTGATCAGCGGGGCGCTAAGCGCACGCAGTTCGCCGCTCTCGGCGCTCATCCGCGAGGCCTGGCGCCAGTCCGGCGGGAACGATCGCAGCCGCAGCCACGCCAACCAGCTTCGGACCGCCGCGGCATTGGGGCCGGCAATCCAGTTCGTGGAACAGGGCCGGATGTCGGAGATCTCGCAACTCTTCGTATCGCTGAACGTGGCTCTCTCCGTCCTCGATGCGGATGCGGAGATCGGCAAGAAATCCCTCATGGATGCACAGGAGCGCGCAAATTCGATCGTTGCCTTGCAGCAAGCTCCGCTTCTGGTCGTGCAGATTGTCGAGGATGTACTCTCGCAAACGGCTGCCCCAAAAGCGCCAGAAGTTGCTGCGGATCAGGTTCCAAAAGAGGCGCCGCAGACACAGTTACCTTCACAGGCACCCGCACAGTCACAGCCACAGTCACCTTGGGGTTCCGAGGTTGCTACCGCCTGCCAGGCCGCTGTCAGCGGCCGCTATCCGTTCTTTGACGGGCCTGATGCAGACATGACCGAAGTCGCGCGGATCTTCGCGCCCGACGGCACTATAGGACGGTATTTTCGGGTGCAGCTGGCACATTTGATGGACACGTCGACGACACCGTGGCGCTGGAAGCCGGAAGCGCGGCTTTCCGGCTATGCACCCGAAAGCGCGGCCTTTCTTCAAAGGGCGATTGCCGTTGGTCAGGCGCTTTTTCAACAGGGTGCGTCGCCCAACGTGCCGATTGTGCTGGAGGCGCTTGCCCAGCGAGGAGCCGCGACCGTCTCGATCGGCGGCGCTCATGCGCCGGTCGTCACTTCCGGGGCGTCGGTCACGTTGAACTGGCCAGGAGCCGCACCCGCGCGCGGCTTCGAGATATCCTTCGACAACGGCGCTGCTGTCGAGAAGAAGAGCGCACCCGGTCCATGGGGCCTCCTACGGTTCCTGGACGGATCACGCTTGCGCCCCCGTGAGGCCGGTCGCCGGTTCCTGATCGATGTCCGTGCCAAGGGCGCGCGCGCCTATCTTCAGATGTCCTTCGCGGGGCCCGCCAACCCGGTTTCGATACGCTCTTTAATGCGCGGCTTGACCTGCCCGCTCACGCTCTGAGTGGATTTGGATCCAATCTCAGCATCGCGCATTGGGTAATGACCGCGCGGCACCAGGATGAGGGCGCGTCATCGCTGGTGGCCAGAAAAGACCGCCGCGCGGCCACCCCTTTAACGAACTGACTCTGTCCCGCGTTCCTGTGCGCTAGCGTACAGACGAGAGGGCACCTGCTTGCTTGGGCCGCCGCTGGCTTAACCTCCATCATCCGATCTCGTAAGGCGGATATACCTACGGATGATTGAAGGCGCTGGAGAACGTCCTATCGTACTCCCTATGGCATCAGAGATGGTGCACAGGGGAGCATGGAATGCGGCCGCAAGAAATACTTATCGGAATTGTCGATGACGATGCAGAAATTCCCGCTGCCTTAAGCAGTCTTGTCCGCTCTCTGGGATATCGCGTGGAATGCTTCACGTCGGCAGAACAGTTCCTGGGATGCGCGGATCTGAGCGGTTTTTCCTGCGTCATCAGCGACATTCACATGCCGACGATGAACGGACTGGAACTGGCGCGCCGGCTACATGAGCTTGCAAAGGGCCTCCCGGTCATCCTGATGACCGGACGCAGCGAGCCCGGCCTTGAAGAGCGGGCTTATGAGAGCGGCGCCGCGTCGTTCGTTACCAAGCCATTCACCTTCGAGGACCTCACCCAAAATCTTTGCAAGGCGCTCGAGGCAACGGCCTCAAGTCTACGACGGAACGGCCATTTCCTTTAGTAGCTCTGCCATTTAATCCATCGAAATGTTGCGCAACCCCGCTCATCAATGCTGCCCTTGAATAACGAGGGGCGGCGCATCACCTGATACTTTGATTTCAATCTGTCGCACTGACAGCCCCTCGCTATTTTGCAGCCGCTGCCGGTCCTCAAAGGGACGCCTTCTGCGTCCGAGGAGATTTTCATGGGCTTCATTGATCGTGACATCCAGCCGTCGTCCGATGCCGAACTGCTGGATGCCTATTCTTCGTCGGTCTCGGCCGCAGTCGACCTGGTCGGCCCGGCGGTCAGCCGCATCGAACTCATCGGGGGACGTTCTGGCCACGGATCTGGTTTCGCGATCTCGCCCGACGGCCTAATTGTCACCAACAATCACGTCGTGGACGATGCCAAGACTGTTCGGATCAGGACTCCGGCCGGAGCGGCCGTGGAGGGCAGGGTGCTGGGGCGCGATCCCGACACAGACCTTGCTTTGATCCGCGCCAACGACTGGTCGGGAGAATGGGCCAAGCTAGGGGATTCGAAGAGTCTGAAGCGCGGTCACATCGCCATTGCCATCGGCAATCCATTGGGTTTCGAGTGGACAGTCACGGCGGGCATCGTTTCCGCGCTCGGCCGCTCGATGCGCGCTGCCAGCGGCCGGCTGATGGAAGACATCATCCAGACAGATGCGGCTCTCAATCCCGGCAACTCCGGAGGGCCTCTGGTGTCGTCGGCCGGTGAAGTCATCGGCGTGAACACCGCTGTCATCCAGGGCGCCCAGAGCATTGCGTTCTCCGTCGCATCGAATACCACAAGGCATGTGGTGTCGGAACTGCTGCGGTTCGGCCGTGTTCGAAGAGCCTATATCGGCATCGCAGCCGACACCGTGGACCTGCAGCGCCGGATCGCGCTTGAAGCAGGCGTCACACAACAGACCGCCGTCAGGCTCCGCCGCGTCGAGCCGGAAAGTCCGGCCGAAAGGGCAGGGCTGCAGGAAGGCGACTATGTCCTGGCGATCGACGGCCATCCTGTTTCCGGCATAGACGACGTCGTCAGGCTCATGGACGGAGAGAGGATCGACGAGGATAGCGAATTCCTGATTTTCTCAGTGCTTGGCCGCATCGAAACGCGCATCGTCCGTCCTCAGGCCTGGAAAGAGTAGCGACACCGGAGGTTTAGAAACTTACGGCATCCGGCTGATTTGGCGAGATGGCCATGATACGGTCACTTTCGCAAGCGACCGTTCACCTATGGATAAGCTGGGGAGGCCTCCATGAATGATCGTCTCAACCGCTATGTGGAGATCACCAGTCGCATAAAGTGCGGCAGGAGGTTCTGCGAGTTCCTGGAATCTGGCGGAACGGTCTGGGATCAGCCGGCCGGATCGTCATGGCGGAACGTTACCGCCGAGGCGATCGAGAGGGAACGCCTCACCGTCGAGCGGCTTGAACGCGTTCGGTCCCGGCTCTATCCCGATCTGATCGTCAAAGAAGTAACGATTTACAACCATTGACCCATGTGGGCGGTGTAGGCCGCCGGGGCTCAAGTCCTGCGACGCCCCTCCAGTTACAACGAACGGACTTCGCGGCCCGATGAGTTCCGAGTCTGCGGGGGATGTTTGTAAGCTCCCGTACCGTCGCTGATTTCATGCATCTTTTAGATTCCACGCGCGTTCTTCTGTCACCGCGATCACAGGAGATAGCATCATGACCAAGCGCGAACGTCTCGAACCGGGAAGCGATATGGGCTGCGTTCTGCGCGCCCGCCGCGCTGACAAGCACTAGGGAGGCATGTAACCCATGAGAAACCCCACAGCTTTCAAGACGGAGGCCGAACTGCAGGCCTATCTCGCCCAGCGCGAAGCCGAAGCTCCTGCTGAGGACGCCATTCCGATCCCGCTGAATGACATCGATCGGCCGGATGAAAGTAGCCTGCAGAACCTGCAGGATGAACTCGCCGGTCTTCGCGTGCAGCTGGCGACCATCAAGCGGCGGGCCCGCAATACCCTGAGGGCGAGTGCCACGCGGTTCGACACCAGTGCGCACGAGCAGCTCGGATCATATCCTTGGGCGAAGCTCGCGGCAGCGATGGCAGGAACATTCCTGATCGGGCGCCTCCTGAGCAGGCTGCCGGTCGGAGCAATTGCCACAGCGGCAATGCCGTTGATCGCCGGTGAACTCAATGCACGGGGGCGCCGCCATGGCAGAAGATAACGGCATCGGCAAGCCAATCCCGAAGGGCGTCGTCGACGTGGAGCACGATTTCGTTGGCGTGCAGGCGAACGATCCCAACCATCAGAGGCAGGTCGCGAAGCTGAAGAAGCAGGTGGCAACCATGCGGCGCCGGATCGAGGGCAATGCGCCGGCTCGATCCCGGGGCGCGTTATCGGAGTCCTTCTTCTTCGCCTTCGCTGCGACGCTGGGAGTCGTCGCAGCGACCGCGTTCCTGCGTCCGCGAAAGACGGCGGCCATGCCCGTGGAAACACTGCTTTCGCGTTACCGCCACCGGATCGAAGGCCTCAGGCGATACTCATAAAGCAACCGCTGGTGCCGCTGCCAATCGGTTCGGAGCGCCAATCGATGAGGCGCGCCTAGCACTCTGACGGCGCGGTCCCCGGCACAGACAAGTTCGAGGCCGCAAGCCTGGTCAGCTTCCTTACGCTGGTAAAATCGGCTCGCGTGATTCCGTTCTGCGCTCTTTGCGCAACGACTCGGAGTGCTTGTTTAGTTAATCCGCGATCCGGCACAAGGCGGATCCCTGTTAACCCTTGCATGGGAAACGGCGGATTCGCGGAAAACCCTTGTGTGGCAGGCCTTTCAACGGAATTTTCAGATGATAATTTTGGTCCGTGAGGGCCGTCTTTTCCGTCTCTGTTTACCATTTATTAACCATGGCACTGGTACGTAAGGACAACCATTCCTTAACATAGATGACCAAAGTGCTAACAGACGCTCGCTCTATCCGTATCAAGGGCCGCTCCTTCCTGGCGGTCATGCTTTCGCCCGATCTGCCCTTCGATGATTGGTTGGTCAGGCTAGATGATCTCGCCGCCCGTTCGGCGGGGTTTTTCCTGGGGCGGCCGGTCGTGCTCGACGTGACGGACCTGCCGATCGACCGGGCGCAGCTGAAGGAGCTCATTGCGGAGCTTGCAGGGCGGAACGTCAGCATCATGGGTATCGAGGGTGCGCGTCCGTCGATGCTTGGACCGGGCATGCCTCCGTCGCTGAAAGGCGGGCGGCCTGTTTCCGACATCGAGGTTCCCGCACAAGAGCCAGCACAGGAGCCAGTGGCCGAGACGCGAAGCAATAGGAACGCGACGGAGAGCCGTTCGCCGATGCAGTCCATCGTGCTCAGGGAACCCGTGCGTTCCGGTCAGTCGGTCATCTTCCCGGAAGGGGACGTCACTGTCATCGGATCGGTTGCTTCGGGCGCAGAAATCATCGCCGGCGGATCGGTCCATGTCTATGGAACGCTGCGCGGGCGAGCCATGGCGGGGTCGGTCGGAAATGCCTCCGCGCGGATATTCTGCCGGAAGCTTGAGGCTGAACTGGTTGCAATCGACGGCATCTACAAAACGGCGGAAGACATGGCCCCGAACCTTCGCGGACAATCTGTCCAGCTCTGGCTCGACGGCGATTCGATCATGGCGGAAAAACTTATCTGAGCCGAGAGGCCAGGACACAGGAGAGCAAGATGGGGAAAGTCATCGTAGTCACTTCAGGCAAGGGCGGAGTTGGCAAGACAACCTCCACCGCCGCCTTGGGCGCCGCTTTGGCGCAGAGAAACGAGAAGGTGGTCGTCGTCGATTTTGACGTCGGCCTGCGGAATCTGGACCTGGTCATGGGTGCGGAGCGAAGGGTCGTCTACGATTTGATCAACGTCATACAGGGCGACGCCAAGCTCTCCCAGGCGCTGATCCGCGACAAGCGGCTCGAGACACTGTTCCTGCTGCCGGCATCGCAAACCAGGGACAAGGATAACCTGACGCCCGAGGGTGTCGAGCGCGTCATGAACGACTTGAAGCGCCATTTCGACTGGATCATTTGCGACAGCCCGGCTGGGATCGAACGCGGCGCTACGCTCGCCATGCGCCATGCGGACACGGCGGTGGTCGTAACCAACCCCGAAGTCTCGTCGGTTCGCGATTCCGACCGCATCATCGGTTTGCTGGACTCCAAGACGCTGAAGGCCGAGCGCGGCGAGCGGATGGACAAGCACCTGCTGCTGACCCGCTACGACCCCAGCCGGGCCGAACGCGGCGATATGCTCAAGGTCGACGACGTCCTGGAAATCCTGTCCATCCCGCTGCTCGGCATCATTCCGGAAAGCACGGATGTTCTGCGTGCCTCCAATATCGGCGCGCCCGTCACTCTGGCCGACAGCCGCTGCGCGCCGGCGATGGCTTATTTCGACGCAGCTCGCCGGCTGGCCGGTGAGGATTTGCCCGTCACAATTCCCGGCGAAAAACGGGGTCTGTTCGGCAAGATTTTTGGACGGAGGGCTGCCGCATGAGCCTCTTCAGCTTCCTTGGGAAAAAGAGAACTGCACCGGCAGCGCGTGAACGCTTGCAGGTGCTCCTGGCGCACGAACGCTGCTCGACAAGTTCAGATCTCGTAGCGCTGCTGCGCGAGGAAATCCTTGCGGTGATCGCCAAGCACGTGAAGGTCGAGAGTGACAGGGTGCGTGTAAAGATGGACCGCGATGAGCATATGTCGATCCTGGAGATCGATGTCGAGATACCCTTGAACGCGACCGGCCTCGCGGCTTGATATAAGCTCGATGACGTTTGAGGGGCGGGGAGATCAATCCCCGCCTCTTTTCGTTTGGGAGTGTGCAGGAGGAAGGCGTTCAGGTGTCCCCCCTATTTGACCTCTGGCCAGACCTCCTCGTGACCGTGCGGTTTGTGGAAGTGATCGTGACTTGCCGATAGCTGGCATTTGCGCCTCGCAGCGCGCGGCGGAGACCGTGAACCTGGTCCAGCAGATGGAGGACCACCGCAATGCCTTCGTCATTCACGCCCATCGGGCCGTTGAGGTCGAGAATGAGCCGCGCTCGCGCGAGATCAATTTTGGAGAGCCGCCAGCCCCCTGAGGTCTCACGCGGCGAAATCCAGCCTGCCTCGACCCAGGCGGTCAGTGTTGCGTGTGTAATTTCGGCCGAGACACAAAACTCCTTGGCAGTCAGCATCACATCCCCATCTTTCGCCGCGGGTCGTAAGCTTGTCCCGGCCATCGCGACAGGAACTCTTCGAGTTCGGAATCGATGGACTCGGGAAGCACCACCTTCAAGGTGATGTACTGGTCGCCGCGCTTGCCGCTCCGTTCGGCGACGCCCTTGCCTTTCAGGCGCAGGACCTTGCCGGTGTTCGATCCCTTTGGGATCGTAACGGAAACCGGACCGGTCGGGGTCGGAACGGGCACCTTGCCGCCAAGAACGGCCTCGTTCAATGAGATCGGAAGTTCAAGGCGGATGTCGTTGCCGTCACGCTCAAAGAACGGATGCGAACGCACGGTAAGTTCGATCAATGCGTCGCCGGGTTCCCCGCCCTGTGGACCGGGTTCCCCTTTTCCCTTCAGGCGAAGCGTTTGACCGTCCCTTGCGCCGGGCGGTATGGCAACGTCGAGGGAGGACCCGTCCGGGAGCACGATGCGGCGTGTTGCGCCGTTGACGGCGTCAAGGAAGTCGACCTCCAGCCGATAATGCATGTCGGCGCCGCGCCTGCGGAAGCCGCGACGGCCGCCTTGTGAGAAAAAGGACGAGAGAATGTCGTCGGAGTCACCGAAATCGGCAAATCCCGAGGGATCTTCATAGCGTTCGGAGCCTGCGCCTGCCTGCGCAAAATCACGGTAATATTGGCGCGGCGGCCGTTCGGCTCCCGATGCGTCGATCTCGCCGCTATCGTAGCGCGCCCGCTTCGTTTCGTCGCCGACGATATCGTAGGCCCCGGAAAGTTCCTGGAACTTTCGCAGGGCCTCCTTGTCACCCGGGTTCAGATCAGGATGCAGCTTCTTGGCGAGCCGTCGATAGGCTGTCTGAATATCCTTCTGCGATGCATTGCGTGGCACGCCAAGCAGCTCGTAGGGATCGGTACTTGCCATCGCAACAGCTCTCCGCATCCCAAGCCGACAGGCACCGGGTGCCGCAAGGATAATCCGTCGTCGCGCTGCACGAATGACAGTCGTCAACGACCGCGGCTGAACAGCGCAACGTGCGTCAAGCTACACACATTTTGAGAAGGAGAGAAGCCGTGCTCGATGGGACGATGCTGAAAGATATACCGCCGGCGGCAGCCAGTTGCCGTGGCGCCCGTCAGAGCTATCTTCACAAGAGGGAACGGGAAGCATCACGCGAGGGAGCACAGAATCCCTCGCCAAATGCGGGAGGCAGCCATGATCAGGGTAATTATGGTGCGGCTCGACGGGACGCCGGGCGATAAATTCCGGTTGGGCGCCTGCGAAAGCCTGGCTAAATTGTTTGATGCACATGTCGTCGGCCTTTTTCTGAACATCCTGCCTGAGCCGACATTGGAAGACACCGGAGCGACCGTCGAATTCTGGACGCGCTCTCTGGATCAGGCCCGAGAGCGGGGAAAGATGATGCAAGCCGAGTTCACCAACCGACTGCGGGACATGGCGCGCTCATTCGAATGCCGCCGTTTCGACGTTTACGCCCATGAACAGGCGCGGATTACGGCCCGAGAATGCCGGACCGCCGACGTGTTTGTCGGTCTCCGGTTGACTGACGAAACGCTGGAGCGACGTGACGTTGTCGAGGAAGTGCTCTTCCAATCGGGAAGGCACCTGTTCCTCGTTGCCGACCGGAAACCTTTCGAACATGGTTTCGAGCACGCAGTCATTGCCTGGAACCGAAGCCGGGAAGCCGCTCGGGCGGTCACGGAGGCGTTGCCGTATCTCCTCGTATCCCGTCAGGTCACCGTTGTCATGATCCAGCAAAGGGGCACGCCGGAATTTCCGCCGGAGCAGGAAGAGGAACTCGTGGGATACCTCGATCAACACGGTATCCGAGCCTCCATAAACATCATGAACGAAGGCCGGTTCGATACGACGTCGACACTGCTTCAAGTCGTGCGCGAGCAGAATGCCGATTTGGTGGTGCTGGGCGGCTACGGGCATTCGCGCCTGCGCGAATGGTTGCTCGGCGGGGTGACTTACAAATTCCTGAGGCAGTCGCCGGTGCCGCTGGTTATCGCGCACTGATGGGTGCGCTGGCTCTGTAGTCTGGTACGGAATTGCGTAACTGACATCAGCCCGTGCGCACGGCGGCAGCTTCGCGTCAGCAAAGGTCCAGCTTTCTGTTCGTCCCGGCGCAACAGCCGAGGCTATCCACTAGACAGATCGCCCGTTCGTCGCCCTACGCGACTCATCACCCCCAGATCTCCGTCAGCCGGGCGTCGGGCGGATGTCATCCGCCTGCATGACAGAATACGGCTCGGATGCGTGCGAGGATGCCTCCCCGATGAACCCCCAGCCAGGAGGCAACAAATGGACCCCCTAAGTCTGGTCGCCGCACACATGCTCAACCGTCGGCCTCCCGCGAAGATGAGCGCCTTAGACGAGGATCGATATTACAGCGATGATCTCATCATCACCCTATGGCGTCGGCGGCTTCGGCTGCTCGGTCTGATGGCCCCGACCGCTGGCGTGATCCTGCTGGTGATCGGTATCGTCCAGGTGTGAGATACCGCTATGCCGTCCAACAGATCGACCGTGCTATGCTGCCGGTCCATGGCGATAGGGAACCGCAGGATGGAGGATAGCGAGGCTGATCGGGCGGCAGTCCTGGCGGTGATCCGCGCCGAGACCGAGGCCTGGCTGCAGCGGGACTTCGAGAAGCTCGCGAGCCATTGGGTGCAGTCGCCACAGACACGGCGGATGGAGTCGTGGACCTCGCTTGGCGTGCGAGTGGACGAAGGCTGGGACGCGATCGCCGCCCGGATCAGGAAGATCGTGGAGCGGTTTCCGGAGAAGCAAGCCTTCGCGGAACGCGTCCGCTGGGAAAGGGTCAACGTCGTCGTCGACGGGAACGTCGCCTGGGTGACCTTCGACCAGATCGGCAGCGACACCGGCGAGGACCGCAAGCGCCAGCTGCGTATTCTTCACCGGGTCGACGGGGCCTGGAAGATCGGCTGCATGGTGATGATGGAGAGCAGCGTCGAGGAGGCGAACTGCCCGCTGATCGAGGTCGACGCGGAGGCGCGGATCCTCTGGACGAACCGACTGGCGCACGAGCGGATGCGGAGCCATCCGGGTCTCGCCGCCGCTGCCGGCCGGCTGCGCGCCCGGCAACGCCAACGTGACGCCGCGCTACGCGAAACGGTGCGCCTGGCGTTCGGCGAGCTGCAGAGCCAGCGCCCGCTGAACGTCGTGCCGAAGCAGGCCTGGCGGTGGCGCTGGGTGAGGACGAGGCGGGAGCGCCGCTCTACTGCTGGGTCCTGCTCGAGGACGGCAAGGTGCTGATTTCTTTTGACGACGCAGAGATGGTCGAACGCCGGATCGCGAGTGCGCGGGACGTTTTCGGTCTCTCGCCGGCGCAGACCCGGCTTGTCCGCTTGATCGTCGATGGGCGCGACCTCGCAGCCGCCTCCGGTCTGCTCGGGGTCAGCGTCAACACGCTGCGCACCCAGTTGCAGCGCATCTTCGACAAGACCGGCGCACGCAGCCAGGTCGCCCTGATCCGCACCCTGCTGAGTGCTGAGGCCCCGACCAAATAACGTCACGTGGCTCAGTTGTTGCCGCCTGCCTGCGCGACAAGGATCGGATTTGCGATCTTTCCTCCCAGTGATACTGAATGGGCCGAGGGCCTGCCGAAATTCGAATTGCAAAAGGATTGCTTCATGAGAGATTTTTTTACGCCGGGCCGCGATCCCGCGCTCGCCGGCGAAGCCATGATTGCCACCTCCCATCCGCTCTCGACGGCGGCGGGACTCGAGATTTTTGCCGCAGGCGGTAACGCCGTCGATGCGGTGATCGCCGCCGTCGCCGTGCAGTGCGTCGTCGATCCGCTGATGACCGGCATCGGCGGCGACTGCTTTGCGCTCTACGCTCCTGCGGGCGGTGAGGTGATCGCGCTCAACGGTTCGGGCCGGGCACCGGCGGCGGCAACGGTCGAGCGGCTGAGGTCGGAAGGCCTTTCTGAAATCCCCCGCACCAGCGCCCATGCGATTACGGTTCCGGGCGCCGTCGCGGCCTGGGAAAAGCTGCACCGCGATCATGGCCGGTTGCCCTTCGAACGGCTGCTGTCGCGCGCCATCGGCTATGCGGAGAACGGCTATCCGGTCACAGCGCGCGTCGCCTACGACTGGGCGCGCGAAGCCGAGGCCGTCGCGGGTGATCCGGGTGCGGCTGCCGTCTTCCTGCCCGGCGGCAAAGCCGTGGGCGAGGGAGAGCGCCACGCCCAGCCGGCGCTCGCGCAGCGCCTGAAGGCGATCGCAAAGCAGGGAGCGAGAGCCTTCTATACCGGCGAGACGGCGGCCGCCTCGGTCGCCTTCCTGAAAAGCCTCGGCGGCCTGCATGAGATGGAGGATTTCGAAAGCGCCGTCGACGGCGCCGACTATGTGACGCCGATTTCGACGCGTTATAGCGGCGTCGACGTGTACGAATGTCCGCCGAACGGTCAGGGCGTTGCCGCGCTGATGATCCTTAACATGCTCTCCGGCTTTGATCTTTCGGAAAGGGTAACGCTTGCCGAGCGCATCCACCTGCACGCCGAGGCGGCCAAGCTTGCCTACTACCACCGCAACGCTCTTGTTTCTGATCCGTCGAGCCTGCCTTACCCCATCGAAACGCTGCTCAGCGAAGAGATGGCCGCTGCCCTTCGCGCGCGCATCCGCCCCGACAGGCTGCTGGCGCCGGCGCTCTGGAACGAGCGCGAGCACAAGGACACGGTTTATCTTTGCGCCGTAGACCGTGACGGAAATGCGCTATCCTTCATCAATTCGATCTTCGATGGTTTCGGCTCGACGCGGCTCGATCCGGCGACGGGCATTCTCTTCCACAGCCGCGGTTCATCCTTCCGCCTGATAGACGGCCATCCGAACGCGATCGGTCCGCGCAAGCGGCCAATGCACACGATCATTCCCGGCATGGTGCGCAAGAACGGCCGCACGCTGATGCCCTTCGGCGTCATGGGCGGCCAGTACCAGGCCGCAGGCCATGCGGCTTTCCTGTCCGGGATGTTGGATCGGGGGCTCAACGTGCAACAGGCGATCGACGCGCCGCGCAGCTTCTCGTTCGACGGCGTCCTCAAAATCGAGCCGACCATTGATCCGGAGACAGCAGCACGGCTCGCCCGGCTCGGCCATAAGCTGCAGACGGCACCAACCCCGATCGGCGGCGCCCAGGCGATCTACATCGACCACGAGCGGGGCCTTCTGCTCGGCGGTTCTGACCAGCGCAAGGACGGCTCTGCCCTCGGTTTCTAGCACGCTGCAAAAACGTTGCCGTTCCGTGGTCAATTCCCACGGCGCGGCACGTTGGTGGGGAAATTCTCAATGCGGGTTGGCGACCGGCGGCGGAAGAGGGGAATCCGTATCAACACGATCCGCTTCCGGGTCCGCATCTGGTAAACCTTCGACACGTTCGTCTGTATCGCCGGGATCGGCGGGCGGCTTGCGAGCGTCGCCAAGATTGGAATCCGGCAGTTCGCTGCCGTCTCCGTCGCTCTCGGTCGACTGCGGAATAGGCTTGCCGCTTGCCGGGACCTCGTCGGTATTCTGGTAGCGGTTCTGCGCGCTCAGGGCGGCTCTCCTTGCCTGAGAAGACATCCGTCTCGCCCCATAGTTCAGAGCCAACGATCTGTCCGCCGCCGCTGGTGCCGCGTTAACGCTCAGGAAAAATGAGCCGGCTTCGAGTTGTGTAACAATTATCTCCATCGCGGCGTTCGCCTGGCGTTGTGCAGGAGCTCGAAGGCTGTTGCGAATGGCCCGAACAATAGAAGCAGCCTGGCTTCCTCGTCAGTGTCGAGTCTGTGTCTCGCGCAAAATTCGGTCACTGACCAGACTTGGGTTGCAGCTTCCGTCGTGGCTTCCTGCGGCTCGATGCGCTCCATAACAATCCTCCCCTAGTATAGGAGGGATAATACTAAAGTCTAATTTAGAAGCAAATCAAATAGGGGCGGCGGCGGATTTTTACGATCGAGGCATTCGTTAGCCGAAGCAATTTCCTCCCCTCTTGGCGTTGCTCCACCAGCCAGGACTTCACTGCATTCTTGGGCGCGGTATTGATTTTGTGGCGGATCGTAACATGTTCAAGACATTACCGATTCCAATGGAGAATTCGATGCCGAAAACCATGCTCGCCTTTGTCTGCCTTTCGGCGCTCCTGCTTTCGTCGTGCGGCAATACGGCCTGGGGCCTGAAGCGCGACGGACAGGAAGCGAGCCACGCGATGGACGATGCTTCGCACCGCGTGCTGTCGGCTGGCGCGGGGAGACGGCCCTGACGCCGTCCCTCCCTTTGTTTGTCTGCTGATCTTATCGCAGCGGCGCAGCCGACGGCGTGATCGCCGCTTGCTTCGGTGAGAAGATGATGAAAGCGAAGAGCAGCACGCCTGCAAAGATGATCAGCGAGGCCAGGGCGACGACCGGCTCCAGCGCCGTGTTCCCCTTCAGCATCAGATAAAGCACCGGCACCAGCAGAGCGACGCCTGCCGTATAGACGTAGTACTGGATCATCGCGACGCGGCGTTCCGCCTTGTTCGGGTTCAGCGCATGATAGCCCCCGAAGAGCGCCATGCTGACCCAGCCCAGGAGATTACAGTGGGCATGGGCGCCGATCACGGAGTAATCCTGCGAGATCGCCATGTTTAAACCGATCATAACCCCGATGATGAAAAAGACGACCGCAGTCTTGAAGTAAAGTTCTGCTACTCTCGGCATGAGAATCCCCCTCTGCTTAGCCGGTTCGTGAAATACCACTTCTTCGTGACTAGGAAAATACTGGTCGCGAAAGCAAGATCAATTTCGGGGAATCAAAGCAATGTTCGGTTCTGCAGCTATTTCTCTCGTGACTAAAATCGTTGTTCGAGAAATTTGGCCGCCTGGTTATGGTTAATTTTTAACTATCTCCGCGTATGAGGAGGATACGAGCAATGCTGGCCGTCGAGGCAACGAATAGGAGGACGTCCATGTTTTTAAAGATCTTTCTCGCCAAGCCGGAAGTCGAAACCGATGACACCGGCACCTACGCGGACGGTCTTTTCGAATCCAATCGCATCGATTTCAGCGCGCGCCGCGACGGTCGCTATCGTTCTTCGCATGAGCGCGATTATGGCCCGGGCCGCAAAATCGCGGAGGTGCCGCCGCTCGGTCTCGCCTGAGCCGGTTCAGGCGGTCTTTTCCGTCAGCGAGCGGAAAGGAAACTTGCGGCTGCACTCGCAGCGGACGATATATGTTTCCGGAAAATTCGAGTTCTTTTCTTCAAAGAATCCCGCCGGCATGTCGTCGATGCTAAATGCGGGATGCTTGCGCGACGGATGGTCGTCCTCCGAAACTTCGGCGATGCCGGTGTTGCCGCATTGCGGGCAGGTCAGCTTCTTCGAATAACGGTCTCGTGCGGCCATCGAACTTCCTTTCATTTCATCGCTTGATACAGCTGAAGGGCGGCGCTTGGAAGACCGTCAAGAGCATTGTCCTGACGTGCAAGCTACCATGGGCTCAGGGCGCCGGTGGTTCGACCTGAGGCGGCTTGGGTGTGGAGCCGGTCGTGGTCTGATCGGGTCCCGGCGAGATTGCTATGGCCCCTGCGATGATCACCACGACGATCGCTCCCGCGACACCTAGCGTCCAGATCAGCCAGCTGCGACGCTCCTGCGCCAGCAACCGGCTTTCTTCTTCTGCGGGGGATGGAGGTATCGATGGCTTGCGCCCTTCGCCCTTGCCTTGATCCGTCATGACAACTCCGCTCTTTTGTCAGGAACAAGCCCCTCCCGTGATTGTTCCGATAAAAGCCGGGCTAAATAACGTCGGACGGTCGAATTTGAGTGGATGCAAAGCCGCCGGAAGGGGTTTCCGGGAGCTCTGCCGTGGCAGAGACAGGCGCCTGGCTATCCACCGAAACAACGGCAGCAGGAAGCGGCGTGCCGCGCTTGCGCTCACGGGCGAGGGTGAGCAGGCCCGAGCAGATGATCAGCACGATGCCGGCCGCCATCGGCAGGTCGATGGTGTCATCGAAGAGGAGGTAGCCGAAGGCGATCGCCCAGA
>NZ_JBNDHS010000117.1:0-16884 GCF_056755095.1 Rhizobium sp. SVR5-9E
ATGGCCAAGGACTACGTCTCCCTCAACGTCGCCATCGGCGGCGGCTATGCCGCAGCCGGCGTCAAGGCCGGAGCCGCCGCGACATCCGCCGCCGCAGCAGCACCGGTCTCAAAAAGCTGAGAGGCAAGCAGCGCGCGCTTGGTGCAACGGAAAAAAGGCCGGCCTGTAATCGACCGGCCAGCCCCTCTTCCTCATCGGAGGAGTGGTGAGACGGCTATGCGAGCATCATGCCGTTCGCCGCTATCAAAGCATAGCTTTGAGGTCTTGGATATCTCTCCAAAAGGATGAAGCCTCATACTCCGGACGGTCTCACGACAGCGGCAAAGAGCTACAATATCCACTGCTTCGCCACCCATGCCGGAGGAGAGGCTTTCATGGAAAAATTCGGTGGAGAGTTGTTCGACCAGCGCGACCGGGGGAAGGGGCTCAACTGGAACAAGTGGTATAAGCGGCAGGCTGCATCAAAAAAGTGAGTCTGCTTGAAACACCACTACATCCCGCAATTCTACCTTCGCCCGTGGCTAGGGGATGACCATAAGCTTCAGGAATACCGGCGCGGCTACAAGGGCCGCATCCAGACCGGCCGGTACGGGACGCTTTCGACCGGTTTTGAAGGCGATTTGTATGTCATCCCCGGCGTGACGGAAGATACCAAGCATAACGTCGAGAGGTTCTTCATGAGCTTCGTGGACAACGCGGCCGTCCGCGCCCGCGACATGATGCTCAATGACAAGATCCCGCAGGATGCCGAAACCCGCCACTCGTGGGCGCGGTTCGTCATGTCGCTCATCTTCCGCAATCCGGAGGAGATGGCGAAGTTCAAGGCGCGCTTCACGATTGACTACTACACGCCGAACGAGGTCTTCACAGCGAAATACGAGGCCATCCGGCAGCCAGGTGACCCGAGACGTTTGAAGAGTGGATTCTAAACTCAGATCCCACCGGCGCCGAGCGGCAGGCAGTAATCACCATGACCAAGCTCATCGAGCATCCGAACGCGATGAAGCTCCTGCGGCGAATGCACTGGATGGTGCTCGATTCCAACAAGGTGGCGCGGAAGTTCATGACCTCCGACCGGCCGACTATTATGACCAACGGCCTGATTCATTACACCGGCCACTATGCGCTCCCCATAAGCCCGACACGGCTGTTCATAGCCTGCACGACGGTGCAGTTCGCGGAAGAGATTGCAAAGGCGCCGATGAGCCGGATTGTCCGCAAGGTCAACGAAACTGTCATCGGGCAGGGCCGCAAGTACGTCTATGCACTCGATGACACCCACACTGCTGAAGTGCGGAAGATGATGGGCAAGAAGGAAGGGCCGTCGTTCGCTAAGGTTTTTCGGACGAGCGAAACCGGCAAAGGCCCAATCTAGCAGGGAGCCGACGACAAGAAGCGCCAGCGCCGGCAGGAAGAAGAACGCCGCCGCCATCTTGATGCGCTCGAAGCGATCACCGTCGAACTGCGGAGACCAGCCCAACGTCTGGTAAAGGCGCTGGGACACCGTGGCATAAGGCATGTCGGCATATTCCGGCCAAAGCACCCTGAATTGCTCGTCGTACCAGCAGGCTCGCGATGGCGTGCGGTAGCGGTTCCACGGGCGCGACGCCGATCGCCCCATCGGCAAGGATTAGTCGATTTTCTTTGGTCGCAGGGCGTGCTTCCGCCGCCTCACGCCATGTAACCGTGGCGTTGCAAGCGTGATTCCGTCACACTCGCAATAGGGGAACAACCGCCCTCCCCCTCCGTTTCTTCTTTGCAGACTCGAGCTAAGGAGAAAGCAAAATGTACAAGATCCTACTTGTCTCCAGCGCCCTGGCGCTGTCGTCCCTAGCCACGAATGCGTTGGCTGGCGGAGCCGTTACCGGAGCTGCCGGTGGAGCCGTTACGGGTGCAATTGTCGGCGGGCCTGTGGGCGCCGCTGTGGGTGGCGTTGCCGGCGCCGTGGCCGGCGCGATCATCGATCCGCCGCCGCGTGAGGTTGTGACCTATGTCGAGGCGCAGCCGGCTCCGCCGACCCCTGTCATCATCAAGCAACCGATCGTTGTCGGCAAGCCGCTTCCGGCGGACGTACAGGTCATCCCGGTGCCGGAAAATCCGAAATACGCCTATACGATGGTCAACAACCAGCGTGTGATCGTCGAACCGAGCACACACCGCGTTGTTCAGGTCATCCAATAAGCCCTATCCCGGCCAGCAAAAACCGCCGTTCGTAAGAGCGGCGGTTTTCGTAGACTTCAAAATCGGCATCAGACCTTGAGTTCGCACCGATCGCGCTCGGTGATCATGGCAAGATCTAGCACTTTCTGAAGGTTGGCGGCGTGGCGGAAGTTCGGGTCCGGCTGCAGGCCGCTCCTGACGGCATCGGCAAACCGCTGGTAGTTGGTCGGCACGGGCGGCACCTCGATTGCCCTCCAGGTCGCGCTCTCGACATCGTCGCCGAGACAGCCGCGCAGTTCCGATCCGGCCGGACGATGGCTGACCTCGAGGCTCCCTCTCTCGCCGTAGATGCGCAGCTTCAGCTCGTTCAGATGACCGGTTGCCCAACGGCTGGCGTGAATGACACCGAGCGCACCGTTGGCGAAATCGACGGACATCGTGAAGCTGTCGTTCGCATCGAGAAGGTATTCGCCGATCTGGCCGCCGGGCGCCTTGTTGAAGGTCTTGAGGCGAGCGAACACGTGATCGATGTCCGTTGCCGCGCCATAGGCTGCGAAGTCGAGGATGTGGATGCCGACATCGCCGAGCACGCCGTTCGAGCCGTGACCGGTCGAAAGCCGCCAGAGCCAGGTCGATTCCGTACGCCAGTCGCCCCAGGCGCGCGAAACGAGCCAGCTCTGCAGATAGGATGCTTCCACGTGTTTGATCGTGCCAAGCTCGCCGGCGAGCACCATCTCGCGGGCCCGCTGCAGCGGCGCAACGTTGCGATAGGTGAGGTTCACCATGTTGATGACGCCGGCCCGTTCGGCTGCCTCCGTCATCTCCAGAGCCTTCGGATAGCTTTCCGCCAGCGGCTTTTCGCAGAACACATGCTTGCCTGCGGCAATCAGCGCCATCGTCGTCGGATAGTGGACGCGGTCTGGCGTGATGTTGGTCACCGCATCGAAATCGCCCCAGGCCAAAGCCTCGTCCAATGTCAGGAAACGCTTTTCGATTTTGAGTTCGTCGGCGAAGTGCTTCAGGCGCGCGGGATCGGTGTCGACGGCGCCGACGACCTCGACGCCCTCCATGTGGGCGAAATGGCGCATCTGGTTCTTCGCCATGACGCCCGTACCAAGTACCAGTAGTCGCATGAATTCTCCTCAGCGGTAACCGGCTTCGCCGGCCTGGTGCAATTTGGGACCGCGCTCCTCAATCGGCTCCAGCGCTTTTTCCACCGGCACATTTGGAGCATCCGTAATGCTCGTCAACGCGGGCTGCGGGTTATAGGCCCATTTGACGCCGTTGATTAGCACCTTGCGGACGTTGGCGTCGTGATAAGTCGGATAGGTTTCGTGGCCGGGGCGGAAGTAGAAGATGTTGCCCGCGCCGCGCCGCCACGTCATGCCGGAGCGGAACACCTCGCCGCCCTGGAACCAGGAGATGAACACCGTTTCCAGCGGCTCGGGAACAGAAAACTGCTCGCCATACATTTCCTCGTTCTCGAGGATGAAGCTCTCATCGAGACCTGTGGCAATCGGATGGCGGGGATTGATGACCCACAGCCGCTCACGCTCGCCCGCCTCTCGCCACTTCAGCGCGCAGGGCGTGCCCATCAGCCGCTTGAATATCTTCGAGAAATGCCCGGAATGCAGCACCAGCAGCCCCATTCCCTCCCAGACCCGCTTGGCAACGCGTTCGACGACCTCGTCGGAGACCGCGCCGTGGTCCTTGTGGCCCCACCAGATGAGTACATCGGTCTCGGCAAGCCGCGCTTCGGAAAGCCCGTGCTCCGGTTCCTGCAGGGTTGCGGTCGTCGCCTTGATCGCCGGATCGCTGTTCAGCGCATTGGCAATGGTCGTATGCATGCCCTCGGGATAGATGCCCTTGACGACGGCATTGGTGTTCTCGTGGATGTTTTCACCCCAAACGACAGTGCGAATGGCCATTGTCGGTGCTCCTCCGGACGCAAATTCTGAAAAGGCTGGGTGGATAGTCGATACGCTTTGGAAGGATGCCGATGGCACCCTCACTCCTCCGCGTTAAGAGGAACACATAGACATTTGACGTTATTTTGACAGCGAAAAAATAAGAATAGGAAGAACAGTAGCGAAATCAATGCGAAATGGATTTCGAGTAAATATTGACGATCAAAACGCCGGCAACGATCAGCGCAAGTCCGATCACCGCAGGCAGATCGAGCCGCTGCTTGAAGCACACAAGCCCGACGCCAGAAATCAGCACGATCCCCAATGCACTCCAGATGGCATAGGCGATGCCAACGGGAATGACCTTGAGGGTGTGCGACAAAGCATAGAAGGCCACCGTATAGCAGACGACGAGAAGCACGCTCGGCCACAGCCGCGTAAACTGCTGTGACAGTTGCAGGGCCGTCGTGCCGATGACTTCCAGCACGATTGCCGCAAAGAGCAGCGCGTAGACGGCAGCTGGGCTCATGGTTCTGTCCTTAAAACTAGCGCGTCGTGAGTTCGGTAAGGCGAGCGATCAGCGCGCTGCGCTCGGTGGCATCGATCTCATGACTTTCCGTCATGTCAGCAAGCCAGAGGCCATCCGCCGCAAAGCGCACCATCTGCGCGTCGAGCGAAGAGTCGGTGCCGACATATTCGTCCGCCCGCTCCCGAACCCACTGCCGCCAGCGTTCACGCAGCCGCGGCTCCGCCAGCATCGCAATCGTCACTTGCGCCCACTGGCTGGAATCGTCCCGCTTCTCCTTGATGCTGGCGCAGGCGAGAAGGTAGGCGCGCGTAAAGCGTCCGTGCGGAAGCGGATCTGCGCGCATCCGTTCATCCAGCTCCTCGTCGAAGCGTTCGAGGAGACTTTCGAACAGAGCATCCAGCAGCGCGTTCTTCGTCGGAAAGTGGTGCAGCAATCCGCCCTTGCTGACCCCGGACGCTCCGGAGACCGCATCGAGCGTTACCGAAGCCATTCCCTGTTTCGCCGCAAGGCGCGCTGCCACGTCCAGCAATTGCCGGCGCACCAGAACAGGCTGCTTCTTGCGATGATGAGCGTTTGACATCACTTATAAAAATACCGTCTGGACGGTTTTGTCAATCGAGATCTTATTCTCTGCACCCATATTGGGACTCTGGCGCGAAATGACGCGGCCCTGGCGATTGGGTTGCGAATTCAGCAGCGGCAGTGCAATAAGGATCGGACTTCAAGGGATAGTGTTGTGACGGAAGAGGTTATCACCCTCTATCAGGCGATCGGAGGCGAGCAGACGGTGCGCGCCTTGTCGCATCGCTTCTATCAACTGATGGACACGTTGCCGGAGGCAAAGCATGTTCGCGCGGTTCATCCGCCCAGCCTCGAAGGCAGCGAGGAAAAGTTCTACGAGTATCTGACCGGGTATCTCGGCGGCCCGCCGCTTTATACCGACAAGCGCGGCCATCCGCGCCTTCGTAGCCGACACTTCGTCGCGGAGATCGGCCCAGTCGAGCGCGACGAATGGCTGCTCTGCTTCCGCCGCGCGATGGACGAAACCATCGCCAACGAAAAGCTGCGCGACATCGTCTGGCCGCCGATCGAACGGCTTGCGCATCATATGCAGAACAAGGAATAGGATCCGGCATGGTCTCGAACGCACGCACCGTCCCGCTTTTCTTCGTCTTTGCCGGACTGTTTGGCTTTGCCGGCGTGGCGCTTGCCGCCGTCGCGGCGCATGGCGGGGGCGATGCCGCCCTGCCAGCATCCGCGTCCGCGATGTGCCTGGCGCATGCCCCTGCCCTATTGGGTTTGGCTATCGGCATGGAGAAGATCAAAACTGCCACGCTCGCCGGCTTGCTGATGATCGTCGGAACGACGCTTTTTGCGGGCGATCTCGTGATGCTGCGCTTCACGGGCCACGGGCTTTTCCCCTACGCAGCGCCAACCGGCGGCTGGGCGATGATGCTCGGCTGGCTGGCGGTCGCCGCGGGTGGCTTGATGCGCCGCTGACGCGGTCAACCGTCGGGCGCCAATACAGCGGTGCCGTAGTTGCCTCTTCAGATTCCGTCTACGACGTTAAATCCTTCGAACACCGGCGGCCCCTTGTACATGACCTTGTTCTCGCCGGCATTGCGATGCGCGGCGCGGAAGTTCTCGGACTTCGTCCAGTTCAAGAAGTCTTCCTCGCTTTGCCAGATCGTATGCGAGACGAAGAGCGTGTAGCCTTCCTCCATGTTCGTCGAGCCACGCAGCAGCCGGAACTCGACGAAGCCCGGCACCTGCGCCAGGCTTGAGTCGCGGTTGCGCCAGACATTTTCGAAATCCGTCTCGGCGCCGCTCGCGACCTTGAAGCGGTTCATGGCAATATACATCGGGACCTCCTTACGTCTTCCTGCCTTTCGCGCGCGCTTTCGGAAAGGCAACGACATTATCGCCGTTCGTCGCCTCGTCCCCAAGGGGGCGATCCCCGATTTCGCCTGACTGGCGCGCTTCCCACACGGGAAACTCCATCACATTCGAATAGAGTTCCCGGCGAGCGGCATTTTCCGTCAGGAGATCGTAGAGCTCGGGCACGAGACCGTCGCCGTTCTGCGCGGCGAGCTTGTGCAGGCCGATCATCATGAAGCCTTGGAAGGGCTGATCTGTCATCGGGAACTGTCTCTTTCGTTCATGGTTTGCAGCGCACGCTCGAGGCTCGATTTGCTGCCGTTGCGCAGCGGGATGAACGTCTTGCCGAACTTCTTGCAGCCGGTCTTCACACGCAGGCAAGCATCGTGGCTGATACAGTCGATCGGGCAGAACACGCAATCGACGGAGGGAAGGACAGTGTCGATACGGGAAACGGCTTCGCGCAGGCCGCCATCATGGTGGATCAATTCGGCGCCGAAGCTGCTCGCGATCTGACGAAGATGCGCCACCTGGCAATCGCGGCCGCCGACATAGAGGAAACTGCGGACACTCGGTTTGGATTGTCCCGGCCCCTGTTGCGACGCTTGCGCCGGCGCATCCGCAGTTACGCGGTTGCCCTGGTTTGATCCCTTCTTCGCCTTGCGAGCCATTTACCACCCGTTCGCTCGTTGACCGTCACACGCTTCCTGCGTGTGCGAGCGGCACCTTATTAAACTTGATTTCTGCGGTAAAGTATAAAGTTGACTCCAAAGATCATATTTTAACATCGGTCATTTTCGCCTCCGCATGGCGGTCCAGCTCGGCCTGCCCCGCTCCAAGGCAGGTGATTTCGAGGAGCGATACCGTCCGCCGACTGGCGATCCCGACCGGAACTTTTGATTGCCCCACGCGTTTGACGCTCGATTAGTTGGGTCAATGCCACCTCCGGTTCAGACCTCGTTGAAACCGCGCCTTTTCTGCGCCTCACAGATGGAGAGCATCATGGCTTCCCTCTTCCACTCCGCTCGCGGACGTTCTGGCAACGGAACGCTTCACGACATCGAATCCACGATCGAGGATCAGATCGAAAGTCTGCGCGACGAAATCGCGGCTTTGACCAAGCTCGTCAGCAAGAATACGCGGCGCTACGGCGACAGGTCACGCTATCAGGCGGCGGCGGGCTATGACGAACTCATCGCGCGCGGCGAAGACCTGCTTCGCGACCTGCAGGAGGGCTATACGCGCGGCGCCACGGAAGTTCGCGACACCGTGCGGAGCCACCCGGTTGCGGCAATTGGAACGGCTGCCGCCGTTGCTCTTGTGCTTGCATTCCTCGTACGCCGTTAAGGAGGTTTGATGCTCGCTCCGATCCTTGGCCTGCTCGTGGGGGACGGCGTTCACAGGACCATTGCGCGAACAAAGCGCAGCGGCATTTTTATCGCCGCCGCCGCACTCTTCTTTCTGACCGCCTATGTGCTCGCGGTAACAGCCCTGGCGATATGGCTGGAAAGCACCTACGGAGCCTTGGGTGCCGTCCTCTTCCTTGCAGCCTGCGCCCTGCTGCTGGGCATCGTGGTGCTGATCGTCATGGCGATCATCAATGCACGGGAAGCCCGCCGGGAACGCGAACGCCGTCTGGCAATGGAGTCGATGGCTGCAATCGGCATCGGCCTTGTCCGCTCGCAGCCGCTCTTGACCGCCGGTGTGCTGACCGCGCTCATTGCGTCGACCCTTATGGGCTCCAAGCGCCGCGACTAGATATGAAAAAGCCGGCGCTACCGCCGGCTTTTTTCACTCATCAAACTCGTAGCAATCAAAAAGCGAAGGCTTTCGACGTCAGCGGCGCAGAGGTCGCGTCGGGACCGAAATCTGCCTCGCCTGATATCTGCAGCAGCTCCTGCAGACGCTGCCGCGCGCGATTGACGCGGCTCTTGATCGTCCCGACCGCACATCCGCAAATCTCGGCAGCCTCTTCATAAGAGAAGCCCGAGGCGCCAACGAGAATGATGGCCTCGCGCTGGTCGGGAGGCAATCGATCGAGTGCCTTTTTGAAATCCTGCAGATCGAGAGCGCCGTATTGCGACGGGTGCATGGCCATCGACTCGGTGAACAACCCATCGCTGTCCTGGATCTCGCGGCCGCTCTTGCGCATCTGGCTGTAAAGCTCGTTGCGCAGGATCGTGAAAAGCCAGGCCTTCATGTTGGTGCCCATCTCAAAGTGGTCCTGCTTTGCCCAGGCCTTCATGATGGTGTCCTGCACCAGGTCGTCGGCACGATCGTGCCGGCCGATCAGTGAAATCGCGAAAGCGCGCAGGCTCGGCAAGGCAGCCAGCAGTTCGCGTTTGAAGCTTGGTTCAACTTTAGCCATCAACGCGCGCCCCTATTCGGCCACCTTGGCCGTCGCCATCATCTCTGCCTCGTCCAGTTTTTCAAGCAAATCGAGAAAACGGTCGGGGATCGCCTCCTCCTGAACCGCCGCGTAAAGAGAGCGCAGTTTGATGCCAATCTGGTTGGTTGGGTCGAGGATGTCGCTTGCGCGCATGTCCAGCCGCTGCTTATTCTGTTCATTTTTTTGCTGTTTTGTCATTAATTCGTCGCTTCTCGCCGGTTGTCTCTGTTTGAAGGCGCGATACTTGTTCGCGGCGGCTTGAGACGCCGGCACCACCGGCTGCCGCTTCGAAGCGGTCGGTGTGAAAAATCTCTGCCGGTTATCATGCTCAAAATGCGATGCGCCCTCATCTGTCGCGATCATAATGCAGGGCTGGATCAAAAGTTCCGCAGTTGCTGGAACTTTTTTGACAGCGCGGCGTTTTCACAACATTAAAGCCAGATATGGCCTACCGACGGGAGTTTTTAATGACACTTTCTACTCGAATTGCGCCGCACCTTCCTTATCTGCGTCGCTATTCCCGCGCACTTACCGGCACCCAGACGTCAGGCGATGCTTACGTTGCTGCAGTTCTCGAAGCGATCATCGCCGACATATCGATTTTTCCGGATACCGCGAACGACCGTGTCGCACTGTACAAACTGTTCACGCAACTTTTTGGTTCCACCGCCGTCCAGATTCCCGAGCCGGCTTCGCCGTACGCTTGGGAGCAGCGTGCTACGGTGAACCTGGCCAAGGTCTCTCCGCTAGCCCGCCAGGCCTTCATCCTCGCTTCAGTCGAGAATTTTCGCGTCGGCGAAATTGCCGATATTCTCGATATCGAGGAACAGGAAATCATGACCCTGCTCGACACTGCCTCGCAGGAGATATCGCGGCAGGTTGCCACCGATATCATGATCATCGAAGACGAGCCGCTGATCGCGATGGATATCGAGCAGATGGTGGAAAGTCTCGGCCACAAGGTCACCGGCATTGCCCGCACGCACACGGAAGCCGTGGCGCTTTACAATAAGACCAAGCCGAGCATGGTTCTCGCCGATATACAGCTCGCCGACGGCAGCTCAGGCATCGACGCCGTGAACGACATTCTGAAGACATCGAGCGTGCCGGTGATTTTCATCACGGCCTTCCCCGAACGCCTTTTGACGGGCGAGCGGCCCGAACCAACCTTCCTCGTCACCAAGCCCTTCAATCCCGACATGGTCAAAGCATTGATCAGCCAGGCGCTATTTTTCAATGAATCCAACAAGGTTGCCGCATGAGGCTTAGCCGCCAAAGCGACGGAACAAAGCGAAGAACGAGGCGTTCCCAGTTAGCTGGTGGCTTCGGTAGCGCCTTTAACGGTTTTTGCAACGCTTACGCGTAGTATGACCGGCAGGTTTCCTGAACGGCAACCTCTTTCCAGCTGCACCAGAAGGATCGAAGGGACGGCGGCTAGGTGAATACGACGGAACCACTAACCGGGAGGCCCTTCGCGCTCGAAGGCAAGTCCGCGATGATGGAGCGGGCGTTGAGCAGCGCCGGAATCTCGATTCTGTTCCAGGACGCTACGCTGGCACTTTCCTATGCCGAAAACTTGCCGCCCCACCTCGCCGAACGGTACTTCGCCGGCGGCAGAGACGGCGATCTTTTCGGTCAAGTGCATGGAGACTACCTGGGGGTCTTGAAGTCCAACGTGCTCGAAACCGGATCGGCGACCAATGCCGAAATCGATCTCGACGTTGACGGCGAGATCCGAACCTATGAACTGAAGGTCCAGCGCGTCAACGGCGACGGCTTCCTTGGCATTCTCTCGGTCATTTCCGAAGTGACCGAAATGCGGCACCGTGAAAAGGTGCTGAAATCACTGCTGCGCGAACTCTCGCATCGTTCGAAGAATCTGCTCGCGATCATCCAGGGCATCGCGACCCAAACGGCGCGCAATACGCTGTCGCTTGATAGCTTCCTCGTGAAGTTTCGGGGGCGCCTTCAATCGCTCTCGAATTCACAGGACCTGATCACGGATTCGAGCTGGCGCGGCGCTTATCTCTTTGACCTGGCGGAAAAGCAGTTTGCACCTTATTGGCCGGAAACGGCCGGATCCATGCCGATCTTCGGCATCAATGCCCATCTGACACCGAATGCCGCCGTGCATCTTGGGCTCGCTCTTCATGAACTCGTCGTCAATTCGGCCTCCTATGGCGCGATCGCCGGCGGCGCATCATCGGTCACGCTGAACTGCAAGGAAGTCAAACTGAACGGCAGGAAGGCGATCGAGGTGGCCTGGGTGGAAGTCCTCCCGAACCGTACGGACATTCACGAGTTCAGCGAAAACAGTTTCGGCAGGAGTGTGCTGGAACGCGTCGTCCCATCATCGATGAACGGCAAGGCGGAACTGAAACTGCTCCCGGGCCGCATCGAATATTATCTGCATATCCCCGAGACGGAATTCGAAATCCTGAAGCGCGCCTAACTCAGCCGCGCGCACATCAAAACAGCCAGTGCGAGGGCGGCGCACTGGCTGTTTTCACTCATCGGGAGGGGACCGTGAGTAATCCAGATGATGAGTTGGGGGCGCGCATGTTGGGTCGATGCGATCATCATCTGGATGTCGCCTAAACGACGCCGTTAACCTTTGGTTCCGGCGGTTATGAAAAAAAATACATTTTCAAGAGATTTTTTTCAATACGCATCAACTTTGGGCCGTGCGAGAGGCGTTTCGGCTGCCGATCGCGCGATACATTTAGCAAAATAATCAACTACTTAACTAGTGATCGGTATCAAAATTTTACCGTTTGATAAATTTTTGATACTGAGTTACGCTTTCCCTCACTAGCCGTTTACCAATAATGAGGGAACTTCAATGGAACGACTGGAAACTGGGATCCATGCCGGCCGGCTTTTGCCCGCCGAGTATGAGACTAATTTTTCCGATCTGCATCCGCGCCTCGACAAGCATGAGGCGCTGGTCGCCGCCGACCGCTGCTATTTCTGCTACGACGCGCCGTGCATGACGGCCTGTCCCACCTCGATCGACATTCCGCTGTTCATCCGCCAGATCGCCACCGGCAATCCAATCGGCTCTGCAAAGACGATCTTCGACCAGAACATCCTGGGCGGCATGTGCGCCCGCGTCTGTCCCACCGAAGAGCTCTGCGAACAGGCCTGCGTGCGCAACACGGCAGAGGAAAAGCCCGTGGAGATCGGCCGCCTGCAGCGCTACGCAACGGATACAGCCATGGAGGCAGGCAAGCAGTTCTACACCCGCGCTGCCTCCACCGGAAAAAAGATCGCCGTCGTCGGCGCGGGTCCGGCGGGTCTCGCAGCCGCCCATCGACTGGTAGTCAAAGGCCACGAGGTCGTCATCTACGACGCCAGGCCGAAATCCGGCGGCCTGAACGAATACGGCATCGCCAGCTATAAGACGGTCGACGACTTCGCGCAGAAGGAAGTCGACTACGTGCTGTCGATCGGCGGAATCGAAGTCCGCCACGGGCAACAGCTCGGCCGTGATTTCTCGCTCGCGGATCTGCAGTCGCAGTATGACGCCGTCTTCCTCGGCATTGGACTGGCCGGCGTCAATGCGCTCCGCATCGAAGGCGAAAACCTGCCGGGCGCCGACGATGCCGTCGATTTCATCGCCGCGCTCCGCCAGGCCAAGGACAAGGCGGAGATTGCGATCGGCCGCCGCGTCGTCGTTCTCGGCGGCGGCATGACGGCGATCGACGCCGCCGTGCAGGCCAAGCTGCTCGGCGCCGAAGAGGTGACGATCTGCTACCGCCGCGGCAAGGAACATATGAACGCCTCGGAATTCGAGCAGGATCTTGCTACCTCGAAGGGCGTCATCATCCGCCACTGGCTTGCGCCGAAGTCCATTCTTGCAAAGGACGGCAAGGTCGCTGCGATCGAAGTCGAGTATACGAAGATCGTCGAAGGCCGCCTCGTCACGACCGGCGAGACCGGCGTCATTGCCGCCGAGCAGATCTTCAAGGCGATCGGCCAGACCTTCGAGGGGTCCGGCCTCGGAACGCTTCGCATGGAATCCGGGCGCATCGCAGTCGACGGCGAAGGCCGCACCTCGCTCGACGGCGTCTGGGCCGGCGGCGACTGCGTTTTCGGCGGCGATGATCTGACCGTCTCGGCGGTCGCGCACGGCCGCGATGCTGCCGAATCCATCAACCACATGCTGACTGCCGATGCGCAGCCGACCGTTGCTGTCGCGTAAAGGGGAGAATGAACAATGGCTGATCTCCGCAACAATTTCGTCGGCATCAAGTCCCCCAACCCGTTCTGGCTCGCCTCCGCGCCGCCGACCGACAAGGCCTACAATGTCGAGCGCGCCTTCAAGGCGGGCTGGGGCGGCGTGGTCTGGAAAACGCTCGGGGAAGAAGGCCCGCCGATCGTTAACGTCAACGGTCCGCGCTACGGCGCGATCTGGGGTGCCGACCGCCGTCTGCTCGGCTTGAACAACATCGAGCTCATCACCGACCGCGACCTCTACACAAACCTGCGCGAAATGAAGCAGGTGAAAATGAACTGGCCGGACCGCGCGCTGATCGCCTCTATCATGGTGCCCTGCACCGAGGATGCGTGGAAGGCGATCCTGCCGCTCGTCGAAGAGACGGGCGCTGATGGCATCGAGCTCAATTTCGGCTGTCCCCACGGCATGTCCGAACGCGGCATGGGCTCGGCTGTCGGGCAGGTGCCGGAATATATCGAAATGGTCGTACGCTGGTGCAAGCAGTACACGCGCATGCCTGTGATTACCAAGCTGACGCCGAATATCACCGACATCCGCAAGCCGGCGCGCGCCGCCAAGGCGGGCGGTACGGACGCCGTCTCGCTGATCAACACGATCAACTCGATCACCGCGGTCAATCTCGACACCTTCTCGCCCGAGCCTTCGATCGACGGCCGGGGCAGCCACGGTGGCTATTGCGGTCCGGCCGTCAAGCCGATCGCGTTGAATATGGTCGCTGAGATCGCCCGCGATCCGGAAACCTACGGTCTACCGATCTCCGGCATCGGCGGCATCACCACCTGGCGCGACGCGGCGGAGTTCCTCGCCCTCGGCGCCGGCAATGTGCAGGTCTGCACGGCGGCGATGACCTACGGCTTCAAAATCGTGCAGGAGATGATATCCGGCCTCTCCGACTGGATGGACGCCAAGGGCCATAGGAACCTCGACGACATCACCGGCCGCGCCGTCCCAAACCTCTCCGACTGGCAGTACCTGAACCTCAACTACATCACCAAGGCGAAGATCGATCAGGACGCTTGCATCAAATGCGGCCGCTGTCACATCGCCTGCGAGGACACCTCGCATCAGGCGATCACGCAGTTCGTCAACGGCGTTCGCCATTTTGAGGTGCTGGAAGAGGAATGCGTCGGCTGCAACCTCTGCGTCAATGTCTGCCCGGTCGAGAATTGCATCACCATGGAGCAGTTGCCTGCAGGCGCTCTCGACGAGCGCACAGGTCGTGTGGTGGAAAGTACCTACGCCAACTGGACGACCCATCCGAACAATCCCATGGCAAGACAGGCCGCGGAGTGATGAACGAGCAACGCCGCGGAAACCATCGCTCCGCGGCGTTGCTTTCTACCCTATTCTAGGATCCTGCTGGCTTGATTGCAGGCATTGCAAGTCAACGTGTTGCAAGCAGCTCCCGAAGTTGATCCGGTCGATCAACGCCAAACTCAAACCACATCGTCAACTCCTGCGCAGCCTCCTGTGCCTCTATGTTCAAAATGTCATAACCGCGATCGTCGCACCAATCCTTGAGCAAACCGTCCAACATAGTCAGATCACCTGAAGTCAAGACGCGCTTCTTCGAGGCCACTGCTTGAGACATACTATTCCTCCCAAAGATATTACTTTTTACCACCACCCGATATTCAAGTACTACATTAGTATAATGTTGCCTTCTGGAAAATATATTTTAGGAGATTTCAGCGCGAAAACGGCATAACTATCTATTTTGACAAAGCAATTTTTGCGGCAGCCGCTAGCGGCTTGATGACCGGCTTAGCGACGAAGGACTGCTCCGGCGGAAGTCGACGCCGCGGCCCCGTTGGCAGCAAAGCCGCCGCCTCTCATGAATTAACGGGAAAAGCGAGGGGCCATATCAACTTATTGATGTATTCACTGGATATGGCGTATTCCCGCCATATATGCCTTGCCTTGCGACGCCGGAATGAAGCGGCAGCCAAAAAAGTCGTGGGAAGATGCGGCATCTCACTCAGAGCGCGCCGGAGCAGGTCAATATTGAATGGCTGATCCCGAACCGGCCGCTATGCAAGGTAGCTGAAATGGAACTGGAGTTGCCTGTCTCGTGAGCGAACCGTCCCGTCAACTCGAACCGACGAATTGCGACCGAGCGCAGCTTTACCAACTCGGCGCTATCCAGCCTTTCGGTTTCCTGATTGTGGCTTCCTCCGATTGGAAGATCATGCGCGCTTCGATCAATCTCGAAGAATTTCTGGGCGTAAGCTACAAGGACGCGCTCGGGCAGCCGCTTTCCGCCATCATCATGCCCCAGACGCTGCACGCCATCCGCAACCGGCTGGCCGTCATGCGCGGTCCAGGCATTGTCGAGCGGCTGTTCTGCATCGCCTTTGCCGATGGTGGTCCTGCCTTCGACGTGGCTCTACACCTCAGCGATGACCAAATCATCATCGAGGGCGAACCCTCTCAAGATGGGCGCCAGGGCGGCTCGACGATATCGATCCGCGCGATCATGGCCCGCCTGGATCAAGCGCAGACGCCGGAAGAGTTTTTGCGCGAGGCTGCCCGGCAGGCGCGCGGCATCACCGGTTTCGATCGCGTCCTGGTTTGCCGCTTCGATGACACAGGGTCGGGCGAAGTCGCCGCGGAAGCCGCAAGGCCTGCCATCGGATCATTCCTTGGCTTTCATTTTCCGGCCTCGGACTTTCCGGCCGAGGCGCGCGCCCTCCATACCCGCAATATCTTCCGTGTTATCGCCGATGTCGAAACTGCGCCGGTTCCGGTCCTGCCGGAGGCCGACGAGCACGGTCGGACAACCGATCTCTCCCTGGCGATCTTGCGCTCGGTCTCGCCGGTCCACGCGGAATATCTGAAGAACATCGGCGTCGTAGCCTCGCTTTGGCTGCCGATCATGGTGAACGGCAATCTGTGGGGCCTCCTCGCCTGCCATCATTACACCGCTCGCCTTCCGTCCTTCGAGCGCCGCTCGGCGGCAGAACTCTTCGGCCAGATGTTCGCGTCGCGGCTGGAAAGCCGGGAACGGCAGCGGGCTCTTGAATTGGAGACCGGGGCACGGCGGACCGTCGAGCGGCTGCTGACTGCCGTTACGGACAATGCGGACTTGCTCGCTGACGCGGCGTGGCTGAACGAAGCCATCGCCGACACCGTCCCTGCTGACGGCATTGCCGTCTGGATCAACGGCCGCGTGGCAGTGCGGGGGCTCACACCCTCACAAGTGCAATTTCCGGCGCTGGTCGAGACGCTGAATCGCCGCGCATCGGGCCAAGTCCTTGCGATCGATCACCTCGCCGAATTCAGCCCCGACGCCGCGGCGAACGGCGACGCAGCCGGGCTTCTTGCCATTCCGATCTCGCGGTCGCCAAGCGATTACGTGATATTCTTCCGCCAGGAAATCCTGCGCACGGTGCGCTGGGCGGGCGATCCGCCCAACACGATTCAGCACGCCTCCAGTGGCTCGGACCTGACGCCCCGCAAGCGCTTCGAGGCCTGGTCTGAAATGGTGCGCGGACGCTCACTGCCATTTTCCGAAGCAGAACGCCATATTGCGGAAACCATCCGCCTCACGCTTCAAGCGGCCCGCCGCCTGGCCGGGTAAACGGCAGCGCGGCGGAGGTTCGATCAGGCCGGCCGAACCAACCCGCTGGTAAAGAGCTGCTCGAGGAAACGCCCGGCATCCTCGAAGCGCCCTGCCCCCGCATGCTCCTGGCCAAGAACGGCGCGGACCTGGACATCGAAGTCGGCATAGTGCTGGGTCGTCGACCAGATGGAAAAGATAAGATGGTACGGATCGCACTCG
>NZ_JBNDHS010000118.1:0-16721 GCF_056755095.1 Rhizobium sp. SVR5-9E
GTTGATGACCTCCTGCGAAGCGTTGACCAGTGCCAACTCCTTGCGGATATCCTCCTTCACCTCATCAAGGCTCTTGCTGCTCTCTGGCTTGATGTTGGTGACACTGAGGATGACCGGGCCGAAGGAGCCTTCGACCACGGGGGTGGTGCCGCCATCCTTGGCGACCGCGAAAGCGGCATCGGCGACGGACTGATCCGGCACCTTATCCTTGGTGAAGTCGCCAAGCAGCACGTCGCTTGCCGTTTTCCCCTGATCGGTCACCAGCTGGTCGAAACTCGTGCCGCTCTTCAGGGCCGCTTCGGCTGCCGCCGCCAGATCCTTGTTGGCAAAGGTCAGCTGTTCAATCGTGCGCGTTTCCGGGGTACGGAAGCTATCCTTGCGCTTGTCGAAGTCTTCGCGAATCTGATCGTCGGTGACGGTCGCGGGGTCAGCGATATCGGCGGACTCAAGTTTCAGGTAAGCAAGCTTGCGATATTCCGGAGCGCGGTAGCGGCTCTTGACCCCATCGAACCATTTCGACAGCACGTCGTCAGCCGGCGCCTTGATCGGCTCGATATTCGCGTTCGTCAGCAGGAGGTAGTCAACGTCGCGGCTCTCCTCACGATAGAGCTTCAATGCGTCGACAAGCGTCTTCGGAGCGGTAAAGCCATTCGACACTGCGTCAACAATCTGGCTGCGGACAGCCACCTTGCTGCGTTCGTTGATGTAGTCCGCTTCGCGGATACCGGCATTGCGCAGGCGCGAGGTGAAGAGTGTGCGGTCGAACTTGCCGTTGACGGCCTTGAAGGCCGGATCGTCGCCGATAAGCTGTGCAAGACGGTCCTCAGAAAGCCCGAGGTTCATGTCAGCGGCAAGCTGGTCGAGCGAGGCGCCGGCGACGAGCTGAGCAATCACCTGCTGTTCGACTCCGAAGGCTTTGGCCTGCTCCGGCGTCAGGCGCGTGCCGAACTGCTGGCTGAGACCCGCAACCTGGCGCTGGTAGGCGAGGCGGAATTCAGTGACGTCCACCTGCTGGTCACCAACGGTGACTACAGCTGTGCTGCTGCCTCCCGAGATCAGCGAGCGGGAGACACCCCAGATGCCGAAAGAAGCGACCAGGAGAAGCATCAGGAGCTTGGCAACCCACGTCTGGGCAGCTCTTCTCAGGAAGTGGAACATTGAAACGCAAACCTCGCATCATATTCAGCCCGTTCATGGGGGCATTCATTCGAGTTCCTTAGAGCAAACGCAGCCGGAAATGAAGCGTCCGCTCTCGAAAACATGGCTCTCGCTGCCGATGTCTTGCCACAGCCAATTGCTCCCAAGAAAACGGGCTGCATCGGGAACCTTTCGGCGCTCCACTTCGTTGAAGCCGCATCCGGAAAAAGAGGAGCAGACAATGGCCGAACTCAAGACCGCCTCCGCACAATCGACTGGATCGCGCGTGAAGACGGATGAAATCGCTGCGGACGATCTTTCCGCCCAGGTCACCGCCTTGCGCGAGGATCTGGCGCGTCTGTCTGAGAGTGTCGTCGCCCTAGGACAGGGCGCAAAGACCGCAGTTGCCGACGAGGCCTCGATGTTGACCGAGCGCGTGCGCGAAAAGGTGCGCGAGGAACCACTCTTTGCGCTGGCTGTCACCGCCGGCGTCGCCTACCTCTTTGGTCTGATGAGCCGTCGCTGATTTTGGTAGGTCCTGACCGTAAGCCGTAGTGAAGCGGCAGGAGAAAAGCCGGGAGCTTTGCTTCCGGCCTCTTCTGCTGTTGAAATCAACGCCGGATCAGGCGACCGAGGGCGATAAGGATACAAGCACCAACAAAGCCCGTGATCAGATATCCGAGCCAGCCGGAGAGCGGCTGGATGGTCAACACGCCGAGAATGAAGTTGGCAACGATCGCACCGACGATGCCGAGAATGATATTCATGAAAACGCCCATGCTGCTGTGCATGAACTTTTCCGCAAGCCAACCGGCTACGCCGCCGATGATGATGGCCGCAATCCAACCTACGCCTTGGTCTTCCATGGTGATCTCCCTCCCAGAGCAACGACAAAATGAACGCAGAACCTGCAAAAAAGTTCCTGGCCACGTCAGGGCTGCAGCCATCCGACCAGCATAAGCTGAAAAGCACAACCCGGATCCTGTAAGAATACAGTGTTTTTTGGGATTCTACATCCCTCGCACGGCATGCCCAAAGAGATCGACTGCCTGTCCTATGTATATTCAGGATAAACAGAGCATTCTTGGAGAACTTATCCAGATGTTTTCAGAGGATATTTTGTCTCAATTGAATGGTGCACCCTGCAACCATGATACCTTACTGTTTACGTGCATTGTACATCACGAGGAAAACTGATAGTTGTACTGGACCGCGACACTGACTGGCTCGGCGGCTCCGCTGGGCACCTAATGCTATGCAAACGGGGGAATGTACAATGTCCGAGTTATCAGAAGCAGGAATCGTTCTCGTCGTCGATGCGCTGGAACTGCGGCGGGCGGGAATAACATCTCTGGTCGACCAATGGGCCCAGGCGATCGGCCTGCACACCGTCGGAATCTCGCCGGACGAGATGGCGGCGCACAGCCCGCATGGGGGGAAGGTGCGATTGGTCATCTTGAGCATTGGAGGATCGTCACTGCGCGAGGGGGCTCTGCAAAACTGGGCGAAGAGCGCGCGCGACTTGTTTCCGGAGACGCCGCGCGCCATCCTTTCCGACAGAACGGAAGCCGAGGAGGCGATCGCGGCCGCTCAGATTGGCAAACAAGCGTTTCTCTCCACCAGCATGGAGCCGGAGATCGCGCGCCAGGCACTGACGTTCATCCTTGGGGGCGGAACATTCTTTCCCCGCGAGGCTCTCCTCCACCAACATGCATCGGCGGCGAGGGCGGCAAACGGTCATGCGCACGATCACAGGACGGAAGCTGACGGACTGACGCGGCGTCAGATCGAGGTGCTCGAGCGGCTACGGCTCGGCAGATCGAACAAGCATATAGCGCGTGACCTGGACATGCAGGAATCGACCGTCAAGGTGCATGTCCGACAAATCATGCGAAAGCTCGGAGCTTCAAACCGGACTCAGGCGGCGCTGCTCAGCGCAGCGGCTCCGAATGCCCCGCCCGCGCAAAACGGCGTTCCTTCCGGCGCGGTGGCTCCCGCCTTGGCTGCTGGCGACCGCATTGCGGCCGAACAAAACGGCGGAGGCGTTGGCGCCGCCGGAACCCGGCCGATTACGCTGTAACCGTTCCTCGACGCCCACCGACAGTGACACAGAACGCGCACCATGCGTCCCTGCGGATGGATGGCGTGCGCTCTGTCTGTTCGCCGATCTCTCTGCTCTCAAGCTTTACTCCAAAAAGCTTACTGCCGCTGATTTGAGCGATCATGCTTCCGATGGTGTTTCTCACTCGGGAGGATGGCTGATTGAACCGATGCCTACCCGCCGCAGCGTGTACTACCTTGGAGACAATTCACTGGGGATATCGAAGCATGCGAGCGAACACATCCGCGGGCGGCAGCTGGTCGTCACTCTTCCATCACTCTACACCTTACGACTTCCGGAGCCATAATGCGCATTGGCTTCAACCCTTCAGTCCCTGCGGTCCAAGGCCACGTCCGCCGGTTGTCACAACACCGGTGACAGCCGAAGGAGGGCTCGCCGTGACTGTCTTCGGCGGGGCGGATGCAGTCGGGCTCGACTCAGTAGCGAGTGCAAACGTCAGCCTTCAGCTGGTGGACCGAGGACTGGCGACATTTGCAATCGGCAGCGCCAGCTTCACGGCCGCAGCACAAGGCGGTTCCGCCTACGCAACGACCTACGGAGACGTGGAGATAGCAGGCGCGGATCTGTCTATCGTTTCCACGAAAACAGCAAGTGCCAGCGGCACCAATGAAATGGCTGAAAGCACCAGTCTGAGCTTTGCGGCTGTCAATTTGAAATTTGACCTCGGTTACCAGGCAGAGATCGAAAAGGCGGCATACCGTGGGCTCGACGGCTCGAAGAACGGGACGCTGGAAGGAAATGCCGCGCTCTTCCACGTCGACGCCGCTGCGGCAGGCGAGAACAGTTTCGTGGATGTTCAAGCTGACGCGGTGGTCGTGGAGGACGCGCTGTCCACTGTTACCGTCTCGGCAACCGCAGGCGTCAGCGCCGAAATGGTCTATACGCAGATCGACGGCTCGTCGCGATCAGACAAGATCAGCACTGGGTCTGGCGACGCGCTCGTCTTTGCAGGTGCCGGCGACGACAATGTTCTCGCACGCGCCGGGGATGACTGGGTTTTCGGCGGCCGGGGCCGCGACACAGTTTATGGCGGGGCAGGAGGCGACACCGTTGTCGGCGAAGATGGCGCGGACCGGCTGTACGGTGAAGACGGCGCGGATTGGATCTTCGGCGGCGAGGACGACGACACGATTTCCGGCGGCGGCGGAGACGACCTGCTCCTTGGGGGAGACGACGATGATACGGTGAGCGGCGGCGGAGGCAACGACATCCTGTGCGGCGGTGAAGGCCGCGACTGCCTGGATGGCGGCGCTGGCGACGACATCTTCCGGCTTGGTGCCCGATCCGGCGACGGCAACGACGTCTATAACGGCGGGAGCGGCAGCGATCTGTTCCTTCTCGTCGCAGAGTTCGACCGCGATGTGATCCAGAACTTCTCGATCGCACAAGGTGACCGTCTGGCGATTTCCGATCTGGACGAGATTGCTGCGCTGGGGAGGTACGCCTTCACGATGGAGCGATCGTCCCGGGATGCGGATGACCTGACGATTACCTTCGATGTTTTTGACCGCCGCTCGGAATTGACGCTGGATGAGTTCTTCGCGATCAACTCCGGTTATGGCGGCATGCCGCGTCGGAGTATGTTCAGCGATGCCCAGGCGGGAACGCTGCTCGCAGCGATCTCGCTTGACGCCGACCACTCCCAGGACGTGCAGGAGGCTCAGCCGCTCCTGCAACTCGGCGATCTCTTGTCCTTGCTCGGTTAGCGACCGCACGGAGATTCCCGGCGCTCGAGAAAGCGGCCTTCCATCGCTCCAAAGACGAGGCTACTTTCGCCTGACTTTCCGACAAAAGATCTATACCGCTACCGACCAGGAGACTCCTTCCAGGACCATTGGGCGATCCATCATTTGAACGTCTGATACCGATGAACGCGAGGTGTATGCTGCCTTGACGAATTGGACGAGAGGGTGGAGTTGAGATGGGAACGAGCCGCACATCGACCGTAAGCACCGGGGTTTCGACCTCGACCGGCAATCCTGGCGACGAAAACTACGCCGAAACCTCCTACGGCTCCGAGACCACGGTGTTCGTCGGCAGTTTGCCGGGCGGCGACGGGGGAGGGCTGGGCATCGGAGTTCAGGCCGACGCCACCGCAATCGGCACCGATACCTTGGCCCAGCTCGACGTGACCGCGAGTATTTCCGACGGTACCTATGTCGATGCCGCCTCCGCGTCGGTAACGGCGGTCGCAGCCGCACAGTCGTCTTATGGCGATGCCTATGCGGCCGCAACAGCGCTGCTGGAGGTCTATGGCGGGGCCGACCTCTATTATGGCAGTAGTCACTCGACCAGTTATACCGCCAAGAATGAATCAGGATCGACGACTGTGTCGGAAGTTTCGGCGAGCGTCCATGCCATCCAGTTTTCAACCGGCGGGGATGCAGCATCCGAACAAACGGTTCCGGACTATCTTCCCGAAACACAGTTACCGCAGGACGAACCACCGCCTTACGTCACGCCCGACTGCAACTGCGACGAACCTGACTACGGTGGCGGTTACGGATACGACATCGAGATCGATGGAAATCTCGCGACATTCGACATCGTGGCCAATGCATTCGGCCCGGACACGTTCGCCGACGTATCCGCCGATGCGTTCGTTCTCGAGGATCAGATTTCCAGCGCTACAGCCGTGGTCTTCGTCGCCATCGGATAAGGCACTTTCAGAAGTGAATGTCTATCTACGCCGAATGAGCGCATTCGGCGTATGTTATCTAAATATATTTAGATTTTCTTTCGACAAATTCCTACAGGATCACAAACGTAGTAGCTCTTCTTTAGATAAAATCGATGAATTCTCGATAGTATTACAGCAAGAATACACGCTACTCCCTTAGCCTTGTACGCCGACTGCTTCTTTGCTTCTGATTGGCGCCAGACCTAGTCTTTCCCTGGGTCAGAAACCTGGCCTGATCACGTTACAAGGAGAGAGACTATGACCTACTATGACCCAGGATTCGAGTTCGACAAGGACATCGACGTTGAGGTGGACTTCGATTTCGACTCCCATGTCGACGTCGAATTTTACAAGGACGTTGATATCGATGTCCGTACTGACGTCTGCGTCGACATCGACGGCAACCAAGCGGACTTTGCGATTGATGTCGAGGCCTACGGCGACGATTCCTACGCCGATCTGGAGCTGAATGTCCTCGTGACCGACGAGCTGTCGTCGATCGTCGCTGTCGGCACCGCCTCCGTCGACTGAGCAGCGTCGAGCTTCTAAAGCCGCTCCGGGAAAAGGCTATCCCAAACTCTCCGGAGTGCAAGGGGCCCTGCTTTCGTCAGGGTCCCTTTTTGCGTGCGGAGCGTCCGGGAACAGCCACCGTCCAAGGGTGTACGCCCTAAGAAGGGTCCACCAACGCGTTGTGTCGGTCCGGGCAAATGCCTCCTAGCATACTTCGAGAGACACGCCGCGTGTAAGTCGGCGCAGAGGAGGGCAGAATGGCTCGCATTTCGAATTCCCGTCGGTCGAACGTATCGTCTCCCAGCACCGAATCGTCATCGGTCAATGCGCCGCCCGCCAAGGACGGCTCAGTGGCGCAGGAATCCCACACGAGCCTTGCGATGATCTCGGCGTTGCTTGCGTCGCCCTCCTATACGCTCGTCCAGCTGAACAACAACGCCAACAACTATACCCATTCGGGCAATGGCAGCTTCCGGATTGAAGGTCTCGGCGGCAACGACGTCATCACGGTGGCAGCCTCGAGCACCGGGAATGATTACCTGGACGGCGGAACAGGCAACGATACGCTGAACGCGGCCGGGACCGATGATTTTCTCGACGGCGGGGCAGGCGCCGACACTCTGAACGGCAATGGGGGCAACGATATCCTGCGCGGCGGAGCTGGCGCGGACATCCTCAACGGCGGGGCAGGCATCGACACCGCCGACTATTCCACCTCTGCCGCTGCAGTGACCGTCTCGCTTCCCTCCGACCCAACCCGGACATCGCGCGGTTCGGGAGGCGACGCCGCCGGCGACACGCTGAGCAGCATCGAGAACCTGACCGGCTCTGCAGGAAACGACTTCCTCAGCGGCAACCGGCTCGACAACCAACTCGTCGGAAACGCCGGAGAGGATACCCTGCGCGGCATGGACGGCAACGATCTCCTTATAGGCGACGGCATGGTTGATGCCGACATGAATGGTGTGCCGGACGACGACAACATGGACGGCGTCCCGGACGGGGTGGATGAGGACCAAGCCGGTGCTGACGATCTCCTTGACGGCGGCTTCGGCGACGATCACCTCTACGGCGGTGGCGGCAACGACACTCTCATCGGCGGCTTCGGCAACGACGTGCTGCATGGCGGTTATGGCGACGACATGCTCAGCGCCGGCGACGGCGACGACATACTCGACGGCGGCGAAGGAAACGACGATCTGATCGGAAGCCTCGGCAACGATACTCTGCGCGGCGGGGGCGGCGACGATTTCCTCAACGCTTCGATCGGTAATGACAGTCTTGATGGCGGCGACGGCAATGATGAGCTCCTGGCAGGCGCCGGCGACGACATTCTGAACGGCGGCGCGGGCGACGACACGCTGAACGGGGGCGGTGGCGACGGCGATCCTCTGAACGGCGGCGACATTCTGAATGGCGGTGATGGCGACGACATGCTGCTGGCAGGCTCCGAACCCGACCAGATGGACGGCGGCGCGGGAAACGACACCGTGAGCTACGCTGCCGGCGGCGCCGTCGGCATCAATCTGGGAACTGGCGCGGTCAGCGGCGCCGCGGCTGGCGACACCTTGGTCAACATCGAGAACATCATCGCATCGAGCCAGAACGACATACTGGTCGGCGATAGCAGCGACAACACCTTCACCGGCGGCGCCGGAGCCGACCAGATCATCGGCCAGAGCGGATTCGACACCTCGGATTACTCGACGTCGGCTGCCGGCGTCACCATCAACCTGAACACGACCGTGGCTGATCCGTTGGCGGTCGGAACCGGAAGCGGTGGCGATGCCGAGGGAGACACGCTTCACCTCATCGAGCGAATCATAGGCTCGGCCTTCATCGACACGCTGAACGGCGGCGAACTCGGCGACACCTTCATGGGCGGGGGCGGCGCGGACTTCATCAATGGCGGTCTCGGGGTGGACACCGCCGAATATTCATCCTCCGCTGCCGGCGTTTCCATAACGCTGGATGAAACCGGTGCAGCGCTCGGGACCGGCGGTGACGCTGAAGGCGATGTGCTGACCTCGATCGAGAACCTGATCGGTTCCGGCGTTGACGATACGTTGATCGGCAACGCCCTGACGAACCGTATCGACGGCGGCGCGGGTAACGATTTCATACGAGGCGGCGCCAACACCGGAAACGAATTCCTCATCGGCGGCGAAGGTATAGATACGGCCGACTATTCGAATTCGGGCGCCGCCGTAATCGCCAGGCTGTCGGACAGCCAGACCAGCGGGGCGCTTTCGACCGGTGGCGACGCACAGAATGACGTCCTCGTCACAATAGAAAATATCATCGGCTCCGCGTTCGATGACCAGCTATTTGGCGCATCGGCCGCCAACCGGCTGGACGGCGGCAGCGGAAACGATGTGCTGATCGGCGGCGCGGGTGCGGACGTGCTGATTGGCGGGGCCGGGACCGACACCGCTTTCTATCAAACCTCCAGCGCAGGCGTCACCATCGTACTGGATAGCACCGGTGCTGCGCTCGGTGCCGGCGGCGATGCGCAGGGCGACCAGCTCAGCACGATCGAGAATCTCATCGGCTCCAATTTCGACGACCTTCTGGTCGGCAATTCCGGCGTGAACCGCCTCGAGGGTGGCAGCGGAAACGATACCTTCCGAAGCGGCGCGGGCGGCTCTTCCGCGGGCGCGATCGTGGAATTCGTGGTCGGTGGCGCGGGCATCGACACGATCGACTATTCGGCGTCCACTGCTGCCGTGGTCGCGCGCCTCTTCAGCGGCACGTCCGGCAGTCTCAGCCAGGGCGGCGAAGCCGACGGCGATTTGCTGCTGCAGATGGAAAACGTCGTCGGATCGAATTTCAGTGATCAATTGCTCGGAAGCACGGCGGGCAACGTGCTGGTCAGCGGTTCGGGCAATGACCAGATGCGGGGCGGCAGCGGCGCCGATATCCTTTCGGTGACGGGAACCGGCGCCAAGACCTTGTTCGGCGACGGTCTCGTTGATGGCGGCACGGCCGGTCAGGATACATTCAAGATACTCGGCGGTACGGGCAATGTGATCGTCGACTATCAGGCCGGCGAAGATCTCTTCCTGAACAGCCTCAACGCAACCGGCGGCATCGCGTTCACAGCGATCAGCATCGGAGGCGTGGCAACATGGGCCGGCCGATTTACCGGCAGCACCCACCAGACATTCGTCGCATTGGGCGCTCAAAGCGCGGTCAGCCAGGCCGATGCGGTCGCGGCGCTCAATACGCTTATTGCGAACGACCTGTTCGTCGATCAGGGCCTGATCGCCTGAGACGGGACCAATGAGGGGATTGGGGAATGGCTGCGAAAGCATCTGCCGACAGGCGTCGGCGCGGCAAGACGGACTTGGACTACGCGACAGGGCAGATCCGCTCGTCTCTCCTGGTGCTGGCGATCTTCAGCTTGGCCATCAACCTGCTGATGCTGACATCGCCGATTTACATGCTGCAGGTCTATGACCGCGTTCTCGTATCCGGCCGGGTTGAGACGCTCATCATGCTGACAGTTCTGGCCGCGGCCGCTCTGTTCGTTCTGGGCGTGCTCGACAGCCTGCGCAGTGCGGTAATGGTCAGGATGAGCTGCTGGCTGAACGACAGGCTGGGGCCAGTACTGATCTCGAGTGGCGTTCGGGCCCGGCTGGTCGGCGACAGTGCCGGCGCACAGCCTCTGCGCGACCTTGCCCAGGTGCAGTCCTTCCTGTCCTCGCAAGGCTTGACCGCGCTTTTCGATGCGCAGTGGACGCCCGTCTGCCTCGCCCTGATTTGGCTGCTTCATCCGGCACTGGGAATCTTTGCAACCGGCGCAGCACTGCTTCTGGCGCTGCTCGGACTGCTCAATGAACTGATGACCCGGCAAGGGTCTCATACCGCCAGCACGACCCAGATCGCGGCGTTCCAGCAGGCCGATTCGATGATCCGCAACGCCGAAGTGGTGCGCGCAATGGGAATGCTTCCCGGATTGCTCGAACGCTGGCGCAGGAGCAATGATTCCTCGCTCGAGGCAACCCGCTCCTCGGCGGAACGCGGCGCCACCATACTCGGGATCACCAAATTCCTGCGCTTCTTCGTCCAATCAGCCACACTCGGGCTGGGCGCCTATCTCGTCCTGCAGGGGGAAGTGTCCGGCGGTACCATGATCGCGTCGTCAATTCTGCTTGGCCGGGCGCTCGCGCCGGTGGAGCTCGCGATGGGAAGCTGGCGGAGCTTTCTTGCGGCGCGGATCGCCTATGACCGCCTGAAGTCGCGCCTGCAGGCCATCCCCGCCGAGCCACAAAGGACGCGTTTGCCCGAACCGCTCGGGAACATTTCGCTGAAGAATGTCTCCTACTCCGCGCCCGGGGCCAAGGCGCAAGTGCTGGACAATGTCAGCTTCCGCGTAACGCCGGGCGAAGCGCTGGCAGTGATCGGGCCATCGGCCAGCGGCAAGAGCACGCTGTGCCGTCTGATTGCCGGGATAGCCGCACCGTCGGGAGGAGAAATCAGGCTCGACGGATCCGAGCTCCACCACTGGAACCCGGAACAGCTGGGCCGCTATGTCGGCTATCTGCCGCAGGACGTGGAGCTGTTCTCCGGCTCCATTCGCGACAACATCTCACGCATGGCGAGGGCGGACGACGACGAAGTCGTTCAGGCAGCGATGCTGGCGCATGCCCATGAGATGATCCAGCGGCTGCCGCAAGGTTACGAGACGCCGATCGGTGATGCAGGCGCGCGGCTCTCGGGCGGGCAGCGGCAGCGCATCGGCCTTGCGCGTGCCGTCTTCGGGAATCCGAAGATCATCATCCTGGACGAACCCAATGCGAACCTCGACCAGTCCGGCGAGACGGCGCTTGCTGCAGCGGTGAGGGCTCTAAAGGAGCGTGGCGCCGCCCTCATGATCGTCGGCCACCGCCCATCGACCCTGGCTCAGGCCGACAAGATATTGTTTTTGCGCGATGGGCGGGTCGAAGTCTTCGGCACGCGCGAGGATGTTCTCGGCAAGCTTCGGCTGGCAGGCGGCGAATCAAAGCGCCGGGAGTTGCAGCTGCGCGATAGCTCGGCAGCTCCGCCACGGGCGATGGAAATAGGCGAGTGACCCCGCATGGACCGGCACGATCGCGGCGCTCTCAATAACCTCGGATCGAAGGACTACCCCGTGACAAACAGTAGATCGAATGTCGTTGCGCTTCCGGGAAGCACGATGCTGCGTCAAGAGGCTCTGCCGGAACTCACCACGGTACGCGAAGCGATCAAGGGCCCCGTTCGGCTTGGTTTTGCCGTGATTGTTGTATTCGTCCTTGGCGGTCTTGCCTGGTCCCTGCTTGTCCCGATTGCGGCTGGAGCGGTTGCGCCGGGCATTATCAGCCCGGACGGCAGCCGGCGGACGGTACAGCACCTGGAAGGCGGTATTATCCACGCGCTGAAAGTCAGGGATGGGGATCTTGTGCGAGCGGGAGATCCGCTTCTGATGCTCGAAAGCACTCAGGCGGCCGCGGCGAACGAACAGCTTCTGGAGCAGTCAAGAACCCTTGCAGCAACGCGGGTGCGTTTGCTGGCCGAACAGGTGGGCAGCGACGCGCTTCACTTTCCGGACGAAATGCTGGCCCGAGACGATGCCGGGCTGCGCGAGGTCATTCAGGGGCAGATCTCGATCTTTGAGATGCGCCGGGCATCGCTTGCGGCCCAGCTGCAGGTTCTCGACGACCGCGAGAAACAGTTCCAGGAGCAGATTAGCGCCCTGGAAGCACAAGTGCAGGGTGCCGACCGACAACTCGAACTCATCGCGGAGGATCTTGCGGCGAAGGAGAAGCTCCTTGGCCGGGCTCTTGTCACCAAGCCGGAAATACTGACGCTTCGTCGCTTCGAAGCCGCCCTTCAGGGCGACCGCGGCGAGTATCTCGGCGAGATAGCCGAGACGCAGCAGAAAATCGGCGAGATCGCGACCCAACGCATCTCCCTCCGCGCCACCCGGGCGGAGGAGGTCTCGACGGAACTTGAAAAAGTTCGCGCGGAGATGGCCGGCGTATCGGAACGCCTGAGCGCAAGCCAGGATATCCTCGATCGAACTACCGTGACCGCTCCGGTCAGCGGCAAGGTCGTCAACCTGCATTTCAAGTCGATCGGCGGCGTCATTCTCCGCGGCGAGCCAATCCTCGATATCGTCCCCACGGAAGAGCGGCTGCTCATCGATGCGCGGATAGCTCCTGGCGATATCGACGTCGTAACGGTGGGGCTCACAGCGACTGTTCACCTCACCGCATTTTCCAGCAGGGGCCTGCCGCGTGTGCAAGGCGTGGTCCGAAGCATTTCCGCCGATCGCATCGTCGACGAGAAGACAGGCCAAGCCTACTATCTCGCACGCGTCGAGGTCCCGCGCGAAGAACTCGCCGCGCTCGACAAGGGCATGGTCCTCGTTCCGGGGATGCCGGCGGAGGTCTTGATCGTGACCGCCGAGCAAACCGCCTTCGACTATATGGTTGAACCTTTCCGCGCAGCCTTTCGCAGAGGCTTCCGGGAAAGCTGAGGATGCCGGTCGGGCTGCCATTCCCGCTTCACGTCTTCCGCTTCGCTCCGGCGTGGTTCTGGCGTTTGAAACCGCACAAGCACGCGCAGGATAAAGCGCGGATAAGTGCCGGCGGCATACCGGATGCGCAGTTCGACCCTGGCGGAGCCTCCGTTTGGCTTCTCGGGAGAATTCGAGCTCTGCGCCGAAAGGATGAGCCGCGCGCGCCGCATCGCCGGCTGCAGCACAGACGGCGGGAAGAAGTGTCCGCCGTTCAGGATGAAGGTGAGGGCCTTAAGCGCGAGTTCCGGAGCGATACTGGTCGGCACGAAGCCTCTTACTCCGGCCTCGAATGCTTTGGCCATCTCGCCCGGATCGTCGAGATCGGAAATGACCACGACCGGCACTTTCACAGCTCGTTCGACAAGTTGCCGGAGTGAGATATCCAGACCCGCGCGGAAGACCGACGTGTTACCGATGTTCACGAGGATCATGGCCCGGTCGCCCGGCGGGTCCGCTAGGCACTCGACGCCGGAGATCTGTCCCAGCTCGATGCTGGCGCCGCAGCCGTCAGCCCAAGGCGTAAGCAGGGACGCGACAGCGGCGCGACGCAGACGCAGGTCGTCTATCAGCAGGATGACCGACTGCCGGGCAAGTTCGTTTGTTTTTTGCATCGACGCTCCCATGTCATCCACCGCGGAGCCGCGCTGATGCGCGGCAGGGCGTTGACGAAGCAATATTACGACAGCGCCGGAGAATTGTTTAGATCACCTTGTGGAACGGAAACGGCATTCACCTTTGTATAACAGCGGTTTACCGTTAGGAGGTGTCCCATATTTATAGAGAAGTCGTTCGGCTTTTGTTTCGTCGGTAGCAATAACGATGTAGTACGCAATAATCATCCGTTCGCCGTTTGCACGCTGGAAAGAAAAGCGGCTGGCAGTACCATCGAGAGAGCTCAATGAGTGCGCGGCCACTATCGCTGCAAGCGGCGGTTCGGGCTGGAACGGGACAAGTAGGACAAGCGGTGGCTGCTGTGGCAACGTCGAAGATTGATTTCTCCGCAGCGACGGAGTGGGCGGGACCGCTTATCGCTTATGCGGATCCTTATATTTCATTCGTGCTTGCCGCGATGATAGCCCTGCCACTGCTGATTGCCCTGTACTCGGGCCATGCTGCCAGTGTGATGGAAGCATTCGTCTTCGGCCTGCTGGGTTTGTTCGCGGCGGGCGAGGGGGAGCCTGTTTTCGTCCTGCTTTTCTTTGCAATGGCGGCTCGCGCGGCAGTCAACGGTTTCCGCCGGCGAAAGGACGAGCACTTCCAGGTGGAGATCAAGGAGGACATCGGTGACCTTCGCAGAAGGGTCGATGACTTTCTTGACGCGCTCGACCGCCGCACAAAGGACCTCGATCTGGCCATCGCGGACGCGACGCCCAATCGTGACCCGAGTGAGGCCGACGGGGTGGAGGAGCACGGCGGTACGCCGACGCGGCTGCATAACGGTCCTGCAGATTCGCCGGTCTGACTTCGTTGTCGAGATGATGAGGGCTCGCCGCGGCAGGCGACTTGCGCATGTGAACTCGCTTCCGGCTCTGACGCTATGGGTCCTCTTTCCGTTGGTCGGCCGCTTCTGCTTCCTCAGATGAGCTCTTGTCCTTGTCACCGACGGGAGCATCTGACTTGCGCAGATGAACGCGCACGCTCCGCAGCAGGACGAACCATGCCAATGCGATCAGGCAAACCCCAATTATTGACCAGGGCAGCACCCAGAAATCCACGACGCTCTCCCCTTTGCGACGCGGCCGCACCAAAATTGGAATGGAAAGAATGCGCTGAATCGCGCCGCTCATACAGCGCTCAATGGGAGATGCGTCTGATGAGGTAGATTGGATCCAAGTATTAATCAGTAATAAGCATATGCATCCGCCATGACCGCGCTGACACGCCGGTTCGTAGAACCGCATTGGAAAGACTATGTTTTCTTCTGGTAGGATTAGTGTGTATTATTAGCGCCTACTAACGTGGGTCCTGACGAACAGCGCAATGACAAACCGTAAGCAGAGACGTCTACCTTGATTTAATGACATTACCGGGTGGTTCAAATCAGCATGTTCAAGAAGATCATGATAGCGCTCGGAATTACTGTCGCCGGCTTTACACTCGGCGGTCTTCTTGTGCGCATCGCTTCTTGGCCGCCTGTGCCCAGAAGGGTTCAGGCCCGAATGCCCGGCTTGCAGTCGCGATTGGCGGATTGTCTCGGCGCGTTCGCCACATCGGCAGCACGGATGGCCTATTTTGCGCGCTCTTCGTGGAAGCGGCACAACCAGACAAAAGCGGCCCTCACTCGCGCATTTCCAAATGAGCACTTCGTCAGCCGCGTCTATGCCAGCGAGGATGGCCGGTACGGGTATCTACCCCTACGTGCCGGGGATGACATCTGGGACGAAAGGCACAAGGATCTCCATCAGGAAACGCGTTTGACGGCCCCCAGGCTCGGCGGGCAGGCCGGGCTCTACGACTTCGTTTTTGTCGAAAGAACCAACGGAAAGGGCTTCTCAGTCCTCCCGGCGACCTCAACGGAATGTTCCGCAGATATCAAGGTCATCTTCAAATACAGCGCGATGCGACGGTTGCTGATCTCTATTCTGGTCACGGTGCACCGCGTGTTTTCAGAAATCACAATCCCCGGGGTTGGACCCGCGCTAATCTCGTTTTGCGTGTCTTCGGTCAGCGCGATCCGGTTTGACCAGGAAGAACGATGGAAGGATTACTGTTCAACGGCGCTCTGGCCTTACGTGGCGATGCAAACGCCAGAATTGCCTGCGCCTCCATCGGGACTTTTTATCGGAGCTCTTGAAATAACTGCCGAACGCTCGAAGAGCGCTCCGCCAATCACGTTTCGAGAAGAGATCGCATACGGCCCGAAAGAAGCGGGGACGGCCATTCTCCAGACGATGCATCTCTTTCCGTTCGGAAGCCTGAAACAAGCGACGCTTGAGGAACCCAGGTTCATCGACGACTAGGGCTGAGGAGGGCGGTGCGCCGTTAGAGCCGCATAAGTCTTACGATCAGTTCGGGCCAGCTCCCGATGACCACTAGGCTCCAGCCAACTCCTTGTGAGATGTTTGATGCCACCGGAGTGGCATCAAACGAAACGGTATCTCGGCTCACTTCTTGGTCACCCAGGCGCCTGCATCGCCGTAGCGTTTGCCGGCGAATTTCTCCGGTGCCAGCATGTCGCCGAGCACCTCGAGCTCTTCAGGTGAAAGCGCGATATTCGCAGCGGCAATGTTCTGCTCCAGATGCGCGATCTTGCGTGCACCGGGAATCGGCACGATGAAATCTCCCTGGTTGATGACCCAGGCGAGTGCGAGTTGCGCAGCCGATATGCCCTTCTCGGTCGCCATCTCCTCCAGCAGCTTCACAAGCGAAGCGTTGGCGGCCATGTTGTCTGCGCTGAAGCGGGGAAGATTTCGCCGGAAGTCGTCGGCGCCGAAATCATCCGGCTTCTGAAGTTTGCCCGTCAGGAAGCCACGACCGAGCGGACTGAATGGCACGAAGCCAATGCCGAGCTCACGGCAGGTGTCGAGTATTTCGCCTTCCGGATCTCGGGTCCAGAGCGAGTACTCGCTTTGGAGAGCCGAAATCGGGTGGACAGCGTGCGCCCGGCGGATCATCTCGGCTCCCGCCTCGGAAAGGCCAAGGGCGTGCACCTTGCCTTCCTTCACGAGGTCCGCCATGGCGCCGACGGTGTCTTCGATCGGCACCTGCGGATCGACGCGGTGCTGGTA